>CAZPRL010000022.1:0-8788 GCA_964589385.1 uncultured Candidatus Saccharibacteria bacterium
CGCCCCATGGCTCGCGGAACATAGTTCGGCCGGTTCTTAGGTAGTTGATGTTGCAAAGAATCTTTCTCCGTCCGCGAGAGGAGAGTATGAAATTACGGATATTAATGTGCATTATCTTGCGGAGCAGAAGCTGAAAGTTTCTCTGCTTAGCCGCGGCACCGCATGGCTTGATACGGGCACACATGAATCGCTGTTGCAGGCCGGGAACTTTGTGCATGTCATAGAACAGCGCCAAGGGCTCAAGGTGGGGTGTATAGAGGAGGTTGCGTATCGGATGGGGTATATTGATGCCGATCAGCTGCGGGATATTGCAGAGTCTTTGCGAAAAAGCGGATATGGAGAATATTTACTGGAAGTGGCCAATGAATAATAGCGTTCCCTTCTCCCCGGATGGGGAGAAGGTTAGGATGAGGGGAAATCGCGACGGTACGCCCCTCACCCCATCCCTCTCCCCGTCTAGGGAGAGGGGGCTGTCAAGTATTGACAAAACCTATTTAATACTTTAATATTGCCACATGAATTACAGCGTTGTGGTACCGGCGCATAATGAGGAACAGTCGCTTCCAGCACTTTACGAAGCGCTTGTTCCCGTTATGGAGTCGATGGCGGGGAAGTGGGAGTTTATCGTGGTTGACGATGGCAGCACGGATGATACATATCGCGTTATCAGTGAAATTGCCGATCGGGATCCCCATGTAAAAGTGATTCAACTTCGCCGAAGCTTCGGACAGACAGCCGGGTGGTCTGCAGGATTTTCTGCGGCGACGGGAGATATTGTTATTGTTATGGACGCCGACTTGCAGAACGATCCGAAGGATATCCCCGCAATGGTGCAAAAGCTTCGAAACGAGGACTTTGATGTTATCTCCGGATGGAGAAAAGACCGCAAAGATAAAAGCATGCTGAAAATAGGAAGCAAGATTGGCAATTGGTTCCGAAAAATGGTTACGGGAGAAAAGATCCATGACCAAGGCTGTTCATTGAAAGTATACCGAAAAGAAGCGCTTGAGGATCTGGAGCTGTATGGCGAGATGCATCGGTATATTACCGCTCTTATGTCATGGAAAGGATTCCGGGTGGGAGAGATGGTTGTCCGCCATCATGCGCGCACACATGGCAAGACAAACTATACCATTCGAAAAAAACTGAAAGGCTTTCTCGATTTGCTTGTCGTAAAATTCTGGATTCAATATTCTGCGCGGCCAATGCACTTTTTCGGAGCTATCGGATCAGTATTCATTGTTGCGGGCATGCTTTTGGGCGGCACGCTGGGCATGTTATGGCTTTTCCGAATTATCGGATTGAATGGAAGGTCTACGCCTCTGCTTGCAGTGCTTCTCGTTTTGCTTGGCTTTCAATTTCTTTTAACCGGCGTGCTCGCTGATATCGTAGCCCATACGTACTATGCAAAGAAAAAAGCCTACTCCATTAAGAGCACGAAAGGTTTTTCTTGATTGAAAAGTGCATAGCTTATGAAGCTACTTTTAATCAATAATGAATTTCCTCCCATTGGCGGAGGCGGTTCGACAGTAACGAAATATGCAATTTCGCATCTTGTGCGAGCCGGCCATGAAGTTACGCTTATCACTTCTCGATATAAAGACCTGCCCCATCGGGAGACTATCGACGGCGCAACGGTTATTCGAATTCCCGCTTTGCGAAAGTACAAAGACTACAGCTCGATGATCGAACTTGTAAGTTTCGGGGTATCCGCGCTTGTATACAGCCTCTTTTTTACTGTGCGCAACAAGGTTGACTTTATCTTCGCCTTTTTTGCAGTTCCCGCAGGATGGGTTGCATGGATTTTATCGTATGTTCGAACTATTCCCTATGGAGTATATTTCGGCGGATCTGATATACCGGGAGCAAACCCGAGCAGGTTTAAGAATGTGTATCCTATTATCACTCCTCTTCTTCGAGCAATTTGGCGGCGAGCTTCTTTTCGGTCAGTTTGCTCTTTAGAGCTGCAAGAGCTTGCAAAGAATGCAGATGCTTCTTCGGAATTTCATTATATTCCCAACGGAGTGGAGACGGATCGTTTTACTCCCATTGATCGGCCGGAGAATCCGAAAGTGAAAATTCTTTTTATCGGCCGATTGATTCCTCGAAAAGGATTTCAGCGGGTTATTAAGGCTCTTCCGAAGGTTCGCGAACTTGCACGCGTACCGTTTGAAATAGAAGTGGTCGGCACCGGCGCGCATCAGAGCGAATTGGATAGTCTTGCACAGGAGCTGGGCGTAAGCGAAATGATTAAATATGTCGGCATGGTTCCCTATGACCAGCTGGAGAAATCATATCAGTATGCGGATATCTTTATTTTAACTTCCCTTTCCGAAGGCATGCCTTCCGTTATCTTGGAGGCGATGGGATGCGGATTGCCTGTTATCGCAAGCGATGTCGGCGGCAATAACGAAATTGTCCATGAAGGGGAAAATGGGTTTTTGATTGATGGAGACAGTAAAAATGCTCTTGCGGAAAAAATTGCGCTTTTGATTAATGACGAGCGCCTCCGAAAATCTATGGGGGCAAAAAGCCGAGAATATGCACTGCAGTATGATTGGAAGAATATCATGAGCAGGTATAATGAACTTATTGAACGATATGGAAAACGATAACTTTTTTGCAGGAAAACAAGTTCTCATCACCGGCGGAGCGGGGTTCTTGGGCAGCAGTCTTGCGCAAAAACTTGTGCCTCTTGGCGCAAAGGTAACGATAGTAGATGCGATGTTGCCATTGTATGGAGGCAATCTGTTTAATCTTTCGGGCATTTATGATGATGTTGAGTTTGTGGAAGGCGATATACGGGACCAGGATCTCATGAATTCTTTGGTTGCGGGCAAAGATATTATTTACAATTTTGCAGCTCAAGTAAGCTACATCGATTCAAAAGAGCAGCCGTTCTTGGATTTGGATATTAACGGCAAAGGGCATCTCACGGTGTGCGAAGCGGCAGCCCAACATGCTCCGAATGCGCGCATCCTCTTTTCTTCTTCGCGCATGGTATACGGAAAAATCCAAACTACTCCCGTTTCGGAGGGGCATCCTACGAATCCCCTCTCCCTCTACGGTATTCATAAATTGCTCGGAGAAAAATACTACCAGTATTATACTCATACGTTTGATCTGGATACCGTTTCTATCCGCATTCCAAATCCGTACGGTCCCAGGCAGCAAATGAAGCACAGCAAATATTCTATTGTCGGATGGTTCGTGCGCCAGGCGATGGAAGGCAAGATAATTACTATTTTCGGAGACGGCAAGCAGGAGCGCGATTATTTGTATGCGGATGATATCGTTGATGCGTTCATAGAGCTTACGGTGCATGGCAAATCGGGCGAAGTATATAATATCGGCACGCACGAGCACGTAACATTTGAAAGCATGGTAGATGCCGTTCTTGCGGAGGTTGGGAGCGGTTCAAAAGAGTATATTCCATGGCCCGAGAATTATGAAAAAAATGAAACAGGAAACTATATTGCGGATACGAGCAAAATAGAGCAGATTACTGCATGGAAGCCGGCAGTTCTGCTCCAAGAGGGTATATCTCGCATGGTTTCGTATTATAAGGAGAACAAAAAGGAATATTGGTAAAATGCGCTTGACATGTCTGAACAGCATGTGGCATACTACGCTTGTTATTAGGTTCTTTTACACCCTGTTCGACTGGGCATTCGACGCCCCACTCCCACCCCGCAAGGAGGATGATTTCATGCTTGTTTTAAGTAGAAAGAGAGACGAGTCGATCGTGATTGGTGACAACATTTTCCTCACGGTAATTGACATCCGTGGCGACAAAGTGCGCTTGGGTATCCAGGCGCCGACAGAGATATCTGTCCATCGCCTGGAAGTCTACGAAGCGCTGCAGCGAGAGGCTCAGAGACAAGCTTCAGAAGCTGAAGTCTCTGAAGATTCAGATTCACCAAGTTAAAAGCAGTAAAGAGCAATTTGTCCGAGCCGAGTGGAATTTTTTTCCACTCGGTTTTTTCTTTGCCAAAACTGTTGACTTATTGTATAGCGCAAGTATAATGCAAATAACCTTCTCGGCTGGGCGTGTAATGAAAAGAAGGAGCTCTTTGGCAATTTTATGGAAGGAGGGCGGAGCATGGCAGTGCATGAGCATTTTGACGATGTTCTCGCAGCGCTCGATGAATGGGTGGATATTTCTGGCCGTAAGGTGCGAGAAGACACGTTGCTGTTCGAAGAATTAGGCGTGGATTCCGTTCAGTTGCTTGCTGTATTTGACACGTTGCGGACAAATCTTGGCATTCCAATGCCGAAGATGAAATATCTTCAGCAACTGGATAAAAAAGTACGTACTGTTTCAGATCTGTGCGATTATGTCACAAATGCCAAGAGGGCGCTTGCTGATCAGGTTGCATCCTTCTAACTAAAGGTCCCCGTATGTTGATCCTGCCTAATCGTGCGCAATGCACATGAGCGGTTTTGTTTATATATAGACAAAACCGCTTTTTTATCTATCTTCTTTTGTAACAAGCCAAGTCTGCACCAAGTTTGCCGAAGAGCCGCTTCGTTTTATATACACAATACTTTCCGAATCTTCGCCGGTGGCGATGAATTGCGGAATAATATCGCTATCTATGTTGTGTACAATTGCGTGGTCGCGCGTGTCAATCTCGGAGAAAAAGATACCATCTGATGTCTGATAGAGGATGTGGAGACTGTCGGAAAACCATTGCGGATTGGTGATGCGCTGGGATAGGCGCGTTACCAAGTGAAGCTCATTTTGCGGAATGGCAAAGAGGCGCTCATTGTCTACGTTATATACATGCAGTTCCATAGGGGTTGTGTGTACCAAGAGGAGCTGTCCGTCAGGAGACCAGTGGGCGTCTTCCGCAAAGGGAGAGATTACAATCGGGTCTTCATTTTGTTTTTTAAGCGCAAGGCTTGTATCGGAAAATAAAATAGCCATGATCCCGTCTTGCGATATTGATATTTTCTTTATTCTTTTTTCCGTATCTTCCCAGACAGTGCGCTCTTCCAGGTTCCGCAATTGCAGCTCTTTTAGTTCATTTTGTATAGTCTGGAAATACAAGCTGCGCCCGAAGGACGTATAGATGTTTACGTCTTTTGCAAGAACAGTCGCAGTGTCTGTGAGAACATTGTAAGAAACAATTGCGCGACTTGCATTCATGCCATATATCACGCCTTGCTCTACTCCACTCCAGAGGGCTTCATGTGTTATGCTGAAATTTTTGATCGGAAGCTTTTCGATTCTTTTATCTTGGATATTGAATATTTGATAGGAGTTTTGGGGGAAGCTTGCCAGGATATGCGTACTGTCCGGCGACCATGCAAGCGACACGGGCTTCCTGGGGAGTATGTGCAAGGGCGCAAGCGGGGCGCCAAGGGCATCTTGAACGCGCAGTTCATTTTTCGCGCTTACGGCTGCCGTTACGAGGCCGTTGGGAGAGGCGGAAAACATTTGCACGTCTTGCAGGAGAACTTCCGATTCAAGCGAAGAGGGAGTGAGCTGAATGGATCGGATATCGGTCGCTTGAGTCGGCTTGATTTCCAATAATTTTTGCCATGGTTCGTACCCGCTTTTCTCTATCGTAACATTCACAAATCCGGGCTCGATGTTTGGAATTGCTCGCGGCAGAGACCCGTATTGCTGTCCGTCAATAGAAATAACAGCTCCGCTCGGAAGGGCATCAGCCAAAATAACGCCTACGGGGCGCGGAATAGGAGAAGAGATGTGGGGGCGGTATCCTATTGCATAGAGAACTACCAGTGGCGCAATAATGACAAATGCGGTATATGACAAAAAGAGCATTGCTCTCCGGACGTATATATGCATGATTGTCAGTGTACTCCGATTGAAAGTTCCCGCCAGTTTAGATATCCTAGGGAGGTGTCTAGGCAACTTATCATTGAAGAGTCGAAAGGCCTCTCGGGCGAAATACCCGTATACGGCTCAAAGAACGCATCTTTGCCGCTGCTTGCGGCATGCCTGCTTACAAAGGAAAACGTGACGCTTCGCAACATTCCCGAGATTCGAGATGTTTCGAGCATGATGGATATTATGGAGTCGCTGGGCGCAGAGGTTTCTCGAGAAGGCGATGTGCTGACAGTTTCTTGCGCAACTATTGCGTCTGAAGAAATATCTTCCGAAAAAGTGGGAAGCTTGCGCGGATCCATTCTGCTTTTGGGAGCGTTATTGGGAAGAATGAAAAAAGTTTCCCTTCCTCTTCCCGGCGGAGATATTATCGGCGCTCGTCCGATTGATGCGCATCTTGACGGATTTGCCCAGCTTGGCGCCCGCATCTCTCGAGAGAGGGATGTGGTGCGGGTAGACGGCAGCGATATGAAGGCGGGAACGGTTGTATTGAAAGAATTTTCCGTAACGGCTACGGAAAATCTTTTGCTTGCGGCTGCAGCGCTTCCCGGAACAACTACTATCCATATTGCTGCGGCAGAGCCTCATGTGGCTGCGCTCTGCGCCCTGCTCCGTGAAATGGGAGCATCTATTACCGGAGACGGAACGCATACGATTACGGTGACAGGCAGTGAGACTCTTTTTGGCGCCGATTATACGAATATTCCGGACATGCTGGAAGCCGGATTCTTTATTTTACTTGCGGCTGCAACGCAGTCCAACCTTACTATTACGAATGTTCCCGTAGATCAGCTGCTTTTATTTTTCAAAGTCTGCGATGATATCGGAATCCAATATAAGATACATGGCTCAAGCGTCAGCGTCTCCCCGGCCTCTCTTCACGCATTTCAGGTGCAGGCGCTGCCCTACCCCGGCATTGCGACCGATCTGCAGGCTCCGTTTGCCGTTATTGCGACCGTGGCACAGGGCAGCAGCCTGATTCATGACCCTATGTATGAAGGGCGCTTCAAGCATGTTGACGAGATGATCAAGATGGGCGCCGATGCGGTGGTGTGCGATCCGCATCGAGTTATTATTACCGGCCCTACCAAGCTTGTCGGCAAGAAAATTCCAAGCCTTGATATCCGTTCCGGCGCAACGCTCCTGCTTGCCGGGCTGATTGCCAGCGGTACGACGATTATCGACCAGGCGGAGATTATCGAGCGCGGGTATGCAAATATTGTAGAACGTTTATCGGCAGTGGGGGCTCATATAAGGAAAGGGGAATAGATGGCGCTTACTCGAAAGATTGCTATCGACCTTGGAACAACGAATACTTTAATGTACGTTCCCGGAAAAGGAATCGTGCTCAATGAGCCGTCTGTTGTCGCGGTTTCCCAAGGAGACAATGCCGTACTTGCTATTGGAAACGAAGCTCATGCGATGATTGGCCGTACTCCGGAAAGTATCGTGGCGCACCGTCCGCTCAAGGACGGAGTAATTGCGGATTACCGGGTAACGGAGGCGATGTTGCGCTATCTGCTGAAAAAAACAGGGGCATCAGTGCGCTACTTGCGGCCGGAAGTGCTTGTGTCCGTTCCCGCGGGTATTACGAGCACCGAGCGCAGGGCCGTGGTAGATGCAACAATATCCGCCGGCGCGAAGTCCGCATATCTTATCAAAGAACCCGTGGCGGCTGCTATAGGAGCTTCTATTCCGATTGGGGAGAGTTCCGGGCATATGATTGTAGATATAGGAGGAGGTACGACAGAGGTTGCGGTTATTTCGCTTGGAGGAATTGTGGTTGCGCACTCCGCGCGGGTTGGCGGCAATGTATTCGACCATGCAATTGCAGAGCATATTAAAAAACGATACGGAATCGTTATCGGAGAAGTGACTGCCGAAGATATCAAGAAACAAATAGGAACGGCAGTGTTGGACGACGACCAGGATTCGATGAGCATTCGAGGGAGAGACTTGGCGAGCGGACTTCCGAAAGAAACGATTATCTCCGCGTTTGAAGTAAAAGAGGCATTGCGCGATCCGCTTTTAGAGGTATTGCAGGCAATCAAGTATGTATTGCAAGATACGCCGCCGGAACTTGCGGCGGATATTATTGATAAAGGAATTGTGCTTTCCGGCGGAGGGGCGCTTTTGCGCAATATCGATCAGCTGGTTTCCCAAGCTATCCAGGTGCCGTGCTATATTGCCGATGATCCGCTCGTATGCGTGGCGAAAGGGGCAGGAGCTGCGCTCGAAAATCTTGATGCATATAAGCGAAGCATTTTATTGACGAAGTGACAGCGAAGCTGTCATCCTCGAGAGTTATTGGGGGTCTATGTGGATTCTCGCCTTCGCGGGAATGACAGAAATATAACAAAGACTATTGTTAGGGTGCTTATTATGATGCCAGCTGTCATCCCGGGCGGCTTATATGCAAACGTAAGGGTGGTTGTTCCTGCCGGAATGTCGGTTCCTACTCGATTCATGATTTCTTTTGCCGGTTTGTTGTTAACCCGCCAGCCTTTTGCGTAATTTGCATTCAAGACTGCTGAAGTTGCAGACGCGCTTGTTACGGTTGCCGTAACGCTGTTCGGAGTCCATTGTTGAAGAGCAAATGTTGCTGCATGCTCCTGTGTAAACGTAATAATGCTGTTGTCTCCTTCATCGGTAATAATCCGAACGGCAGGATTGGGGCCCAGCACGGAACAATACGCCATGTTGCCGTAGCCTTGCAGCGTTGCATCGTACGCGCGGGTATAGTCAACGCCGTTATGGCGAATCTTGTAATCAAATGGGCTATACGCAATAGGATGTGGAGCCGGCGGAATTTCGCTTACGGTATGGGGGAGTACGAACGTTTGCGATGCGAGCGGGTACGCAAGGCTCATGAGGTCGATTGCCGCAAGCGTGACGATAAGAACGGCTGCACTGCGAATATATTTTTTCTTT
>CAZPRL010000023.1:0-8557 GCA_964589385.1 uncultured Candidatus Saccharibacteria bacterium
CGAGGACGCCCTGCAAAAGAACGTCGGATACAGCTTGTCGAGCTCTACGAAATACTACAAATACGTGAACAAAAAGAAAGTTCCTACCTCTTGGAGCTCTGTGCGCCTGGGGCATGAAGTTGTCCTGAAAGGCAATGTTGTAAGCGGATCCTACAAGGTAACGGAACTTACGATTAATGATCGGACATTCTCTATCACAGGCACTGTCAACGATGTGAATAAAGACGCGAAGACAATCAAAGTCACCGTAAAGACATCCACATACAAACAGCCGAACATCAAGGATAAAAATATCACGATGACGTATAACTCAAAGACTGTTTGCATGCAGGGCGGAAAAGAAATCGGCTGCAGCGAAATTGATGGCGAAAGCCAGAAAATCAAAGTAGAGGGCGGAGTTGTGGGGGTCAATGATTCTTACGAACTGACCCGTGTCTGGAATAAATACTAATTTAACTTTTTCATTCTATTCTTATGAATAAACTTGCAAAGCTCGCAGCATATGCAGGAACGGCAGGTATAGCGGCAATTGCCCTCACCTTTGCGCTTCCTTCCGAAGCTGCGGATTATCCATTCGTAGTCCGAGGAGTTGTCGATGTGGCGGTTACCGCAAAAATAGTAAACGTTACGGTAACGAACGCTTCAACGAAAGCAATTCCCGAAACGGTTTCGAAAAACATCGGGTACAGCATCAGTACTGCAAACGTATATAAGTGGATCAATGGCGTAAAGAAGCCGGTTTCAAAAAGTCAGATCAAGCTTGGAAATGAAGTGGTCATGAAAGGAAACAAAGTGGGATCAACATTCAAAGTCACAGAACTTACGATCAATGATAGAAGCTTTGAAATACTCGGCCGCGTACGAGACCTCAATACCGATAATAAAACTATCACTGTGCAAGTTGCGAGATCCAGCTACCGAGAAAGCGGACTCAAGGGCAACAGAATTACCATCAACTACGACAAGAACACTGCGTGCAAGCGCCTTGGAAGCACCATAGGCTGCAGCACGATAGATACGCCCGACAATATTATCAAGATTGTAGGAAGCGTAACGGGTGAAAGCCAAAAATACGAAGCGACCAAGATTTGGGCGCAATATTTGCCCTAGCTTTTAGACAGACAAAAAACCCCGCCAGTGGCGGGGTTTTTGTTAGAAGAACATTCCTTTTTTCGGAGCTTTGCGGAACTGTTCCAGCAAGTCTTTTTGTTTCTTGGAAAGCTTCTTGGGGATTTCAACTTGCACGGTAACAATATGGTCGCCCCTTACCCCTCCCCGCAATGACGGAAACCCTTCTTTCGGAATTCGAAGTCTCGTGCCGGGCTGCGTACCGGGCGGAATGCGGAGCGTGAGCGCCCCTGAAAGCGTTGTTATCTCTTCTTCCGTCCCGAGCGCCGCGTCTGCAAACGATACTCCAATTTGAGACACCACATTATCTCCATCACGCGATAATACTTTATCCGGCGTTACATGGACTTGGACATACATGTCTCCCGGAACTCCGCCTCGCTTGGGCGCTTCCCCTTTTCCGGATAGGCGTATTGCCTGTCCATCGGCAATACCGGATGGAATAGAAACGCTTATGGTTCTGCTTTTCTTTTCGCGGCCTTCGCCATGGCATGTACTGCATGGCGTTTTTGCCTTCTTCCCTTCGCCGTTACATGCATGACATCGAGTTCGCTGGCTGAAAGCGCCAAATGGCGTTTGCTGGGTATGGGCTATCCTTCCCTGTCCTCCGCAGGTGCTGCATGTTTCAATCGGCGTCCCGGGCTCTGCGCCGTTGCCTTTGCATTTCGAACACACATCAAATATATTGTGCGTCATTATTTTTTCCACTCCCGTTGCAGATTCCCGAAACGATATATCAACGTCAACCTGAATATCATTGCCCCTACTGGAAGCGCCCGCGCTTCGCGATCGTCCTCCGCCAAAAAATGCATCAAAAATATCCCCCACGCCTATGTCGTCCATATCAACGGTAAAGCCGCCAAATCCGCCGCCAAATGGCCCCCCTCCGGATCCTCCGCCCATGCCTTCCGCGCTGCCGAATTGGTCGTATTGGGCGCGCTTTTTCTCATCGCTTAACACTTCATAGGCATTGCTCACCTTCTTAAAAGCTTCTTCATCTCCGCCTGCTTTGTCCGGGTGATGCTTGTGAGCCAGTTTCCGGTATGCTTTCTTTATTTCTTCCCGGCTTGCACCGCGCTCAACGCCCAATAGATTGTAGTAATCCTCTGCCATACTATATGAAAGTTATAGCTCGATCGATTCAACCGGCATCTTTTGTTCCGTAATCCGAAAGAATCCGATTTTTCGCAATCCCCAGAAGAGTATCGCGATGCATCCCAGCGCGAAAAATGCAATAATAGGAACCACCGTGCGAATCGCCAAGAGGGCAATTGCGATAACAATAATTGTTACAACCAGATGATCGCTGCTTGCCCGATTACGAATATACTTATTTACTTCAAGGCCAATGGTGTCTAGAGTATACGCAGGATTTATTGCCGTTATAGTCGACATGGCCGGCTTTGCGATTGACCGGACATATTCCTCGGGAATTCCAACCTCTCCTTCTACTATCGCCTTCCGCACGGTTGGAATTGCAAGCACAATGCACGAGATCAGCATCCCGAAGAACAATAGCCGCACTCCGAAAGAGAATACCGTTGCGATACGGATTTTAATATGCCCTTCCAGCTCTTTGGTAATGGACGACTGCGCTCCAAGCGTAAGACCAAAGAGAATCGCCGCTCCTGCCATTGCTGCGCCGCTTGCGGCGCCTCCTGCAATCAGCGCCAGTGACGGCACGGCCGCAAGCACTCGCGCAACTGTCCTATTTTGCCCGACAAGCGCGCTTCCTATTGCAAATAGCGAAACCCACAAGATTCCCGCAATACCCAAGAACGACCCGAACGACAGCGACCATTCCTGCTGTCCGCGAAACGACAATGCTGCGATACTGAAAAACACCATCGTATAGAGTGCGACTATAGTTGCGATAATCAGCTCTTTCTTGCCCGATGCATCCACAGATTTATTTTGCCTCTTCTCCCGGCTTCTTATCAACTACTTCCCCCTCAACAGGCTCTTCTTTTGCAGGCTCTGCCTTACTCGCTTCTTCCTGTTTATACATTTCCTGTCCTATTTTTTGCGACTCTGCGAGCAGTTCATCCGTAGCCTTTTTCATAGCTTCACTGTCAGTTCCTTCCAGAACGGTTTTGAGCGCTGCGATTTTATCCTCAACGGGCTTTTTGATATCCGCAGACACTTTGTCTCCTGCGTCTTTCACGGCCTTTTCTGCCATGTAGACCGCCTGCTCTCCGGTATTCTTCACCTCTACGGCTTCTTTCTTTTTCTTGTCCTCTTCTGCAAATTTTTCCGCTTCCTGCTTCATGCGCTCTATCTCTTCCTTTGAAATGCCGGAGGTACCTTCAATACGGATATTCTGCTCCTTGCCGGATGCTTTGTCTTTTGCCGATACATTCAAAATGCCGTTCGCATCAATGTCGAATGTCACCTCTACCTGCGGAACGCCTCGGGGAGACGGCGGAATTCCGTCCAAGATAAACCGGCCAAGCGATTTATTATCTTTTGCCATTTCGCGCTCTCCTTGCAGTACATGAATTTCTACAGAAGTCTGATTATCCGCCGCAGTAGAGAATGTTTGCGATTTCTTTGTAGGGATTGTCGTATTCTTCTCTATGAGAGGAGTTCGCACGCCGCCGAGCGTTTCCAAGCCAAGGGTTAGGGGCGTTACGTCGAGCAAGAGAATATCTTTTACATCTCCGGCTAATATGCCTCCCTGAATAGCAGCTCCGGCCGCAACCACTTCATCGGGATTAATTCCTTTGTGCGGCTGCTTGCCGAACATTTTTGCAACTTCATCATAAATCTTCGGCATGCGGGTCTGTCCTCCTACCATCACCACTTCATGAATATCTCCCACATTCAGCTTTGCCTCCGCAAGAGCTTCTTTGGTAATTGCCATTGCGCGGTCGATCAAGTCTCCGACAATTTCTTCCAGCTTTGCGCGGGAGAGCGTCATCACCAAATGCTTCGGGCCTTCCGGACCGGTCGTAATAAAGGGCTGGTTGATTTCGGTTGTCTGCGAGCTGGAAAGCTCATGCTTTGCGCGTTCCGCAGATTCTTTCAAGCGCTGGAGCGCCATTGTGTCTTTCGAAAGGTCGATTCCGTCAGTTGATTTGAATTCTTTTACGATCCACTCGATAATGCGCTGGTCAAAATCATCTCCTCCAAGGTGCGTATCCCCGTGGGTCGCAAGCACCTCGATGGTATCAGACCCTACTTCCAAAATAGAAACGTCGAATGTACCTCCACCCAAGTCGAACACCACGATTTTTTCGTCTTTCTTTTTATCAAGTCCATACGCAAGCGCTGCCGCCGTCGGCTCGTTGATGATTCGCTTTACGTTCAGTCCCGCAATCGCGCCGGCATCTTTCGTTGCCTTCCTTTGAGAGTCGTCGAAGTATGCGGGAACGGTAATGACCGCATCGGTAATTTTCGTTCCGAGTTTCGCCTCGGCATCCGCCTTCAGCTTCTGAAGCACCATAGCGGCAATCTCTGCGGGGCGCACCCATTTTTCTCCGAACTTAATTTCTACTCCTCCGTCTTCTCCTTTGCGAATTTCGTACGGAAGCAGATCCTTTTCTTTCTGCGTCGCCGGATCATCAAAGTTTCTTCCGATTAATCGCTTCGAAGAAAAAATCGTCTGCGCCGGGTTCACCACCGCTTGGCGCTTCGCCAGTACGCCGACAAGCCTCTCTCCGGCCTTGCTCATCGCAACTACCGATGGCGTCGTGCGATTGCCTTCGCTGTTTTCGATAATGGAGGGGTTGCTACCTTCCATAACCGCCATTGCTGAATTTGTTGTCCCTAAATCAATTCCTAATATTTTACTCATAATGATGTGTGTGATTAATAATCTTTATTCGCTGTCACCCTCACCTTCGCCGGCCTGATGACGCTTTGCCCTATCTTGTACCCCGCTTGTACTACTTCTACGATTGTTCCCGGACTCTCTCCTTCTTTCTCCACTTCCTCAATTGCTTCATGCAATGCCGGGTTAAATTCTTTCCCGATATCTGTGATAACCTCCACCCCGAATTCTGAAAGCGTCTGCTCAAACTGTCTGCCTACATGGAGCACTCCTGCCGCCCAGGGATCGCTTGCATTGGGCACATGTTCTGCAAGGGACCGAAAGTTGTCTGCGAGGGCGACGAGCGAATATGCGATATCTTTCTTCATTGCGCTTTGCTGGGATTGCAATGTATCGGCCATCCGCTTCTTCATATTCTCCAGGTCCGCTCTCGCGCGCTTCCATCCGTCCAGATATTCTTGTTCTTTGCTTGGCTTCGTTGCATTTGGTTGTATATTTTTTTCTTTCATAGTGTTATGTATGTTCTAAAAGTGATGCCATGGTATTGAGAAGCGTAACATTTTTCCGATACTTCATCCGCTTCGGCCCTGCTATTAAGAGCAGCGCCCGCTCGCCTGTTGGCAAGCGCATTGTGCGAACAATCATACTTGTGTACTCGGACTCAAATGCGGGATTTTCGTTTCCAATGTATACCTGGACTGCTTGGGTAGTATCTTCTGCAAATCTTTCCATGTATCGTTCGATATTATCAAACAATACCGCAATCTCATGAGCCGCTTCTTGGGCTTCTCCTTGCCCTTCCCCCAATAGTTGCGAGATACCCGCAGCGTGCATGTCTTGCCTGTCGGGCCATCCGCTAAATGCCATCACATGCGCAAGATCAGAAAGCATTTTTGCGGCAGCTCGTGCAGGGCTGCTGTACGCTTCTTGATATTCATCATAGGTATTTTGCATGCTTTTTACCTGCTTTTCGCTCGGATCGCGAAAGGTAAGCCGATCTACATAGTACCGATAGCCTTTGTCTGTCGGGATTCTTCCCGCAGAGGTATGCGGCGAGACAAGATATCCCTCTTCTTCCAATTCATGGAGAATACTGCGGATTGTCGCAGAGCTTACCGGAACATCCAGCACTTCCAAAAGCCGCGCAGACCCCACCGGTTTTCCCGTTGCGATATATTCTTCTATAAGGCCTTTTAAGATGTGTGCGTGCCGATATTCCATATACAAGTATATTAGCACTCTAACGCACAGACTGCTAGTGTCAAGAGTCTTTGTATCGCGCCTCCCTTCTCCTTACGAAGGAGAAGGGTTGGGGGATGAGGTTAACGCGCATGCCAACGAACCTCACCCTTACCTCTCCTTCGTAAGGAGAGGAGACGACGGAAAATGGCTTGGAATAAAAAAAGAAAACAGCGTTACCTACACAATTGGTAGATAACGCTGCGAAATATGCGCCTGCCTGCCGATAGGCAGGAACTCAAGACGTCAAAAGGTTCAAGTGTTGGTCCTGCGGGAGGAACGCAGAGGCGGTAGTCTCTTGGGCGGCCGGAGGACCAATATATCCATTACGGATCCAGCACTTTCCGGATGAGTATGTCAAATAGGGAGCACGACCGAATATACCAGCAGCAGAGGTACTCAGAAGCAACTCGTCTCCCGCGCAATTGATCCTTGGGTCATCATAGTCTTGGAGCCGTTCCGGGTGAGTCAGGAGCATACTTCCGACCGCAAATAGGCCAAGGCCAAACTCCTGCTCATTCATCACTTCTCGAGCACGACGAACAGTTCGACCAAGGTGATGAGATCCGAACTGGCCGGGAAATATAAGAATGTTGCGTCCTTTCTGAACTTTTTCCAGTGCGTGAAATGCTTCTGCGGTTTTAGGATACTGACGAAGGTTTTTTAAATCAAGATCATCGTCTATCTGGATCTTGCCCCTGTAGACTTTACTGATCGCATCTATAGCAATTAGCACCGCCTCCACATATGTTGGAGCAATTTTCTCCCAGCGCGGAACGGCGAAGAATCCTTCGGCGCCTGCAGGAAGATTCACTTGTGTGAATATTTCATCTGCATCCGATGAACCTAATTGCGGAAAGAAGTCGCAGAGGATTTTCACTTGCTCTGTAATAGGCTTTGGGACGGTGTAGCCTGAGCGATAAATATAATCTGACTTCACCTCATCGTCCTTAAACAGATCCATCTTGCGATGCCTATTGATGAACCGAGTAACCATCTCAGGAAGATTACCTTCCTTATTCAAGTTGGAAAGACTAAGCACTTCATTCACGCGTCGAGCCTCGTCATCAGACAATGCTGCCCTATTGTAGGCAGCAGCAACAATTGACATGAATTTATTACCCTTGGAATCACGATCTGTCACGCTCTGCGACGGGACTAATGTACGCGACATCGGAACCATCCTTTCTTTTGCATGAGTTGTTGGTTTTCTGGTAATCCAGCTATGCGCCGGAGCCTTCAAACCTAAAGAACTGACCGGAACAGTATTGGTATGAATATGTATTTTTATTCTTATTTTGTCAACTTTTTCTGACCGCGCCCGCCAACACGGGGAGCAGGCGCTCCCTTCTCCTTACGAAGGAGAAGGGCTGGGGATGAGGTTAACGCAAGTGTCTCGAAATCTCCTCCATCACGCCTTCTGTGTTATCCATCACTTCCCTATTCGTAAATCGTAGCATTTTTACTCCAAGAGCTTCGATTTCTTCTTGCCTAATTTTATCTTGTATCGGAGCATCGTCGATGTAATGAGACTCTCCATCGATTTCAATCGCAAGCTTTGCTTGCGGACAATAGAAATCAACAACATACCGCCCTATTCCAACTTGCCGTCTAAATTTATATCCATTTATTTGCCTATTTCGCAAACGATTCCAGATAATTGATTCCGGTTTTGGCGATTGCCGACGAAGGTCTTTCCGAAGCGGCGTAAATCGCTTTTTGTTAAACACTTGAGTCATTTCACTTTCATTATACGCGAACGAACCTCACCCTTACCTCTCCTTCGTAAGGAGAGGAGACGACGAACGCGTCGCCGACGTCGCGCTCCCTTCTCCTTACGAAGGAGAAGGGCTGGGGATGAGGTTACGTCGCAAGCGCTTTCAATATTGCCAGCACTCTCGATGCATTTGCGGGGTTTATGGAAAAGTCCGTAATGGTAAATCCTACGGGTCCGACACTCGCGGTATGCCAGGTTAATCCATTGTCTTCCGACCGATACACAATTCCGTCAGCAACAACAAATATGCGATTTGCATTGCTTGGGCTTATCGCAACGATCATGCGCGTAATTTCCCTTGTAGAATCAAAGGGAAGATTCAGTTCAATAAATGTCTTGCCGGCATCGCGCGTTAGCACAACTCCGCTTGCCGTTCCAAGGAGGAGCGCGTCAGGAAATCCGGGAACAGGCGCCATCGACAAAACTTTTCTCGTACTCAAGACAATACCCAGCGCGGATGGTTCGTTAAGCGATTGCGGCACCTGTATCTCCTCAATTGCTCCGCCCTTCAGCATCAGCAGCCTTTTATCTTCCGTCAGCATCAGCAGTTCGGCAAAATCGCCCGCGGGTATCATCATGCGAACAATCCCTGAAGATTCGCGGCTTCCGGTAATAGCTTCCGACGTACTCCCCAGCTCTAC
>CAZPRL010000024.1:0-8285 GCA_964589385.1 uncultured Candidatus Saccharibacteria bacterium
ACCGATAGCTATGGCAGGTAGCGCGCTGCTGGTTGCCTATGGCTCGCCGAAGCAAACGCTCTGGATTGAACAGCACCGCGATGCCCTGGAGAAGGCCGGCATACGCATTGCGGTGGGCATTGGAGGGGCGTTGGCGATGATATCGGGAAGGCTTCCTCGCGCACCCAAGTTTTTTCGTACGCACCACCTCGAATGGCTCTGGCGCCTATGGCTTGAGCCAAACCGAATGAAGAGGATTTGGAATGCCGTTGTCGTCTTTCCAAAGTTTATTTCCGGTTATCCACATTGACGCGCATTTTTCAGGCGCATACGCTGAAATGATGGCTTCTGTTTGCCCGATACGCGGGCTTTCGGAAAGCGTCATATGGAGGGGACCTAATTTTATATTGATAATCAGGAGGTGAACCATATGGAATACGAACAACAACCAAACCCGGACGACGGGTTTATGAATAGAGTAAAAGAGTCCCCACGGACTGTATCAGCGGTCATTATCGTCTTAATCGTTGCGGCTGCAATTTATGCATTTTCCGGAAACGATTCGCAGCAAATCGCACAAGAAGAGACAGGAGCACCAGAGGAGAATGTCGAACTATCAGCAGATGAAACGGCTCAAAAGGAAGCAACGTCAACCCCGGAACAATCATCTGATAAGCAGCCAGCGGCAGCAGCAGATTCTGCTACCCCGGCTCCCGTAGACAAATCTGCGCTTATGGAAGACAGCAAAACATTGCCGGAAGCTCGAACAACCGACACCGCATATGTAGAAGTAGCGCAAACAGGGGACGGGCTTACGCATTTGGCTCGCCGCGCAGCAACAAGATACCTCGCTGATCGAGAAGCAGGATATGCAATCACAAACGAACACCGTATCTACATCGAAGACTACATCCGAAAACATGTTGACCAGCATCCTGTAAGCATCGGCATGGAAGAAACAATTTCCTTCGATCTTATCAAAGAGGCTGTCGAATCAGCAGGAAAGCTAACCGAACCTCAACTGAAAAACCTGACGAAGTACGCGCACGTCCTTACCTAAAAACTCTCTTCGTACGAACAAAAAACGTTCCTCAACCTTGGGAACGTTTTTTGTTTGTGTTTTTTGTGTTCTCATGTGCAAAACCTCTTGCTGTATAGAGAAAAAATGGACCGAAACAACTTTGAAACACTTTGCCCGCAAGAGTACAATACATATCAGTCACGAAATTTTATAGCCATAAAAAAATTATCCTTCATATGCCCATCGAAAAGGTCAAAAAACGGAACGGCTCAATTGTTGATTTTGACCGTAATCGAATCCAGAGCGCTATCCATAAGGCATATCACGCTACCCGAGGGCAGGGGGAAGATCCGATTATCGAGGATATTGCAGACGAGGTTGTGCGCGACTTGGAGGCGACATTTTCGGAAGGTATACCCGGAGTTGAAAGCATTCAGGATTTCGTAGAAAAAAAGATTGCAGAAAAGGGACTCTTCGACGTTGCGAAGTCATACATTCTCTATCGGGTAGAGCAGCAGGAGCGGCGTGCAATAATGGAAGAGAAACAGCGCCAAGAGCTCCAGAAAAAAATTCAATCGCACCTGCTGCACGTCAAGAACCGTTCAGGAGAATTGATTCCTTTCGATCTTGATCAAGTTCGGATTGCTGTTCAGAAATACTGCAAAGAGTCTCTTACGGCAGAAGAGATAGAAACCGTGCTTCGAGAAGCCCAGACTAATATTTACGATGGAATTTCCACGTCGGAAATCAATCAGGTTATTATCATGTCTCTTCGTTCTCGCATCGAGCGCGATCCGAAATACTCCTACCTTGCAGCACGCATGCTCGTCAACGACCTGTATATCGATGTTATAGGAACAGATAGCATATCTTCGGAATTTGAAGCGAAGTACCGAAAAGGCCTGCAAGATAGCATTGCGCAGGGAGTTGCGGCAGAGCGCCTCGATCCGAACATGAATGAATTTGATTTTGATACCCTCTCGAAAGCGCTTGTGCCTTCCCGCGACGACCTCTTTGAATATCTTGGTATCCAAACACTATACGAACGATACTTTATCCGCGATCTCACCCAGCGCATCTTGGAAGTCCCTCAATATTTCTGGATGCGGGTAGCAATGGGCCTTGCGCTCAATGAACGGAAAGAAGACCGGGTTTCCTATGCCGTGAAGTTTTATGAGGTCATGTCTACGCTCCGCTACACGGCATCGACCCCGACTCTTTTCCACTCGGGAACAACTCATCCGCAAATGAGCTCATGCTACTTAACGACCGTGGAAGACAAGCTCGACCATATCTTCAAATCTCTCGGAGATAACGCCCAGCTTTCCAAATGGTCCGGAGGGCTCGGAAACGACTGGACAAATATCCGAGCAACCGGAGCGCAAATAAAAAGCACAAATGTCGGCAGCCAGGGAGTTATTCCGTTTCTGAAAATTTCCGATGCTACCACTGCGGCCATCAACCGAAGCGGGAAGAGAAGAGGAGCAACATGCGTATATCTGGAAACATGGCATTACGACATTGAAGACTTTATCGAACTTCGAAAAAACACGGGCGATGATCGGCGCCGCACGCACGATACGAATACCGCAAACTGGATTCCTGACCTGTTCATGAAGCGCGTCATTAACGACGAAAGCTGGACGCTCTTTTCTCCCGATGAGACGCCCGAGCTGCATCACATATATGGCCGCGCATTTGAAACCAAATACAAAGAGTATGAAGCAAAAGCAGACAGGGGAGAGATTAATCTCTTCAAGAAAATCCGAGCAGTGGATTTGTGGAGAAGAATGATCAATAGCCTATACAGCACCGGACACCCGTGGATTACCTTTAAGGATCCTTCCAACGTCCGATCTCCGCAAGACCATGTAGGCGTAGTGCACAGCTCCAATCTTTGCACGGAAATCACCCTGAACACTTCCTCAGAAGAAACCGCTGTCTGCAACTTAGGCTCTATTAATATCGTACGCCACGTTGATAACGGCAAGCTCAATAAGGAACGTCTCGAGGAGACAACGCACCTTGCAATGCGCATGCTCGACAACGTCATTGATTTAAACTTCTACCCAACTATTGAAGCGAAGAACTCCAACATGAAGCATCGTCCGGTAGGCTTAGGGGTTATGGGATGGCAAGACGCTCTGTATGTACTCGGCATGCAATTCGACAGCGAAGAGGCGGTGGATCTTTCAGATGAAGTTATGGAATTCATTTCCTACCATGCGATTTACTCCTCATCCATGCTCGCTCAGGAAAAGGGATCATATGAATCATACGCAGGATCGAAGTGGGACCGCGGACTATTTCCGCAAGACACAATCTCTCTGCTTGAAGAAGAGCGCGGAATGCCGATTGAAGTCGACCGCGGATCCAAGATGGACTGGACGATAGTTCGCAAACATGTGCGCTCATTCGGAATGCGAAACTCCAACTGCATGGCGATAGCTCCAACTGCTACCATATCCACGATTGCAGGATGCTTACCGTCTATCGAACCTATCTACAAAAATATTTACACGAAGTCGAACGTAACGGGAGAATTTACCGTCGTGAATGAACAGCTTATCAACGACTTAAAGAAGAGCAACCTCTGGAACGACCACATGCTCTCGAAAATAAAGCACTACGATGGAAGCATTCAAGATATCCCCGAAGTGCCGCAATTTTTGAAAGATCGCTACAAGGAAGTATTTGAAATTCATCCGGAATGGGTCATCAGGCACGCAGCGCGCCGTGCGAAGTGGATTGATCAGAGCCAGTCGCTCAATCTGTTCATCAAAACAGAGTCCGGAAAAGATATCTCCGATATGTACATCATGGCATGGGAATCAGGACTAAAGACTACGTACTACTTGCGGACCCTAGGCGCAACGGGAGTGGAGAAGAGTACGATCGATATCAATGCAAAGCACACCGCGCCCATCTCTGCTCCGCCATCTGCGCCGATGCCGACTACGCCGCCGCCATTAGTACCTCCTGTTGCGCCAGTGCCGCCGGTAATGCCAACTCAAACTCCCACATTCTCCCGGCTCGATCCGGTATCCGTATCCGCAACAAGCGGAGATCCAAATCTCAACATCTGCGAATCTTGCCAATAATTTATCACCATACCTATGGAAACCATTGAAAAGCGAATCTTAAATTCCGGAACAACCGATCCGAATAAGATATTGCCCATGAAGTACACGTGGGCGCGTACGCACTACAAAAATGGCGTGGCGAACAACTGGACTCCGGAGGAGGTCAACATGCAAAAAGACGTAGAGACATGGAAAAACCCCCACGCGCTCTCCGAAGATGAGCGCCGCCTGATTCTTTGGAATATGGGATTCTTTTCTACAGCGGAAAGCCTCACCGCGAATAATCTCGTGCTTACTATCTACAAGCACATTACAAATCCCGAATGCAGGCAGTATCTTCTTCGCCAGGCATACGAAGAAGCCGTTCATACGGATACGTTCATTTACTGCTGCGATACGCTCGGCCTCGATCCGGAAGAAGTCTATACCATGTACGAACGCATCCCGAGCATCCGCCATAAAGACGAATTCGTAGTCAACATGACAAAGTCGCTTCTTGATCCCAATTTCAATACCGAAGGGGTGGAAAACATGCAGCGATTTGTCCATGACTTGGTTGGATTCTACGTAATCATGGAAGGCGTTTTCTTCTACGCGGGGTTCGTTATGATGCTGTCCTTCTTGCGCCAGAATAAGATGGTCGGAGTGGGAGAGCAGTTCCAGTTCATCCTGCGTGATGAATCTGTCCATCTTTCTTTCGGATCAGACCTTATCAATGCCATCGTGCAAGAAAATCCGGAAATTTGGACGCACGATTTCAAGACGACCATTACGGAAAATATCAAAAGGGGAGTGGAGCTCGAATCGGCATATGCGCACGATTGCCTGCCAAGCGGAATTCTCGGACTAAACGCAGACGCTATCGACCAATACCTTCGATACATTGCAGATAGGCGCTTAGAGCGCATCGGACTTGTGAAAGTGTACGGAGATGAAAACCCGTTCCCGTGGATGAGCGAAATTATCGACCTTCGCAAAGAAAAGAACTTCTTTGAAACGAGAGTAACCGAATACAAGACTGCAGGCTCGCTGAAGTGGTAGCAGAATAAATCAAAAACGGTATACTAAAGACATGACAAATGCCGAGATAGAAAAGATTATAGAAAAAACAGTCGCAAAATCTGCCAAAGAATCCGATGAGCGCATGCAACAGTACATTGGCGCTATTGGAGAGGAGTCAAAACACCAAGTTGCAGCAGTTGCAGAGCAGCATGCGAGCCTGGTAGACAAGATAGAAGAGCTCAACAAGAAAGCCGATGAAGGTGCGAAGGATCGAGAGCAAATAAAGGCTGAACTATTTGGCGTCAAACGGGTTCTCGATGCAACATTCGAAGCAGTAGGGAATCACGAAGAGCGCATCACGGCACTTGAGCAAAAAGTGAGATAGAAAAACGGCGACCATAATTGGTCGCCGTTGTGCATTTTATAAAAGAGAGGTTTTAGTTGTCGGCTACGCTTCCGACTTTTTAAGCAATTGCTCGACTGCATCGCATAGGTATTCTCGAGCCTTATGTGCACGTTCGAGATCAGAGCCGTCCTCCCAACTCTCGAGGAGAGCGAACACCGCCGGCACACACGTTTCGCGGAGAGCATACGCCTCATCATGAACTGTAATGCATATCCCATCAGGTTTCTTACTGGGATCATAGCTCTCTACATTAACAAGAAGAATATCCTGGCCGTTTCCCCAAAACATGTCGATTTTGGTTGCATCAATCATCCCAAGAAGAGAATCGATTAAGCATCGATTGCCGGAGCCAGAATCCCACTTACAGACCTGCCCGCTTATACGTAGGGGTTGAGGCCAAGTTTCATGAAAAAATGCTTTCATCGCCTTAGTATCAATTACATCGCTCCAAAACTCGTTAGGGATCCCCGCGACTCGCTCGTCCTTGAGCCATTGTATGGCATCTTTGATTCCAAATCTCGCCAAAACATCAATGATTGGATTCTTCATATTTTTCTCCCAAATTTACAAGGTTCCAAACTACATCAATCCTTACGCCGTCAACCATCTTTTTATATCATATATCAATATTTGTCAATAAGAGAAAATGCATAAAACACCGTATGATATTGTAGCGCCATTTCTGACATATATTTGCATGACCATAAGCAGAACGGTACCATTTAACTGATGTCTGGCGAAAGCTTCGAACGAAATTTTTAACCTAAACCCGGACAATTCTGATAAGGAGGTAATCATGCCCTTTAACAATCAAGAAAGCAGCAAATCAGCTGTACGAAAACTAGACGTTGAAGCTATGGCTGCAGAGACTGGCATTGATCCAAAAGAAATATGTGGACACCTCAAGATAGCAAACCCTGCCACTTTGAGAAAGATTGAAGCGGGTCAGACACTGGAAGATGCGTATCAAAACTACCAAGAAGTAAGTCGCTCGACTTCGAGAAATAATGAAGAACTAGAAAAGGCTACAGAAAAATGGAGATATTTTGCTAAACGAGAATTGCCTAAACGTATCCAAGAAATAACAAGCGCCAAGCAAGCACAAGAAGTGTTTGAGCTTTGCCCGCCGCATACCAATCTGCAAACCGATGTTATACAAGCTTGGGCAGGAACAGCTTCGAGTCTCAATGATTGGGAAAAACTCTATCACACTCTTTACCCAATCCATAGCCGCGAAAAGCTCGGTGATGATTTACCTGAGGCATTAGCTGCAGAGGTTAAAGATAAAAGAGAAGCGGCACTCAATGATACATTAAGTCAAGCTTCAAGCCTTGAGCAAATCAGTCAAGCGTATGAAACGTTTAAGCGATATTCCTTAAAGGAATGGGAAGATAGGGCTCAGAAAAAATGGAATGAAATTGTTGAAAAAACTATTCCAGTTTCCTTAGAGGATAGCAGTGACGAAGAATTGAGTGTTTGGAGTAAAAACTTACCAAAAGAATCACCACGGCGTGAGATAATAATTGGGGTTGTGAGTGAGCGTTTATTGAAAAAAACTGAAACGGCCCCTGATTTAAAATCTGTTTGGGAGTTGGCTCATAATGCTCCCTTAAGCAACTTTGGCGCTACGATGCATTCGATTTGGAATGATCGCACCGAGGACGCGCGAAGCAAGGCGACCACAAAAGAAGACTGGATTGCAATTGTTAAGTACGGCAATACGCCAGAGAAAGACATGTCGAAGCTAGCTGCTTTTTACAAAAAATAAAGCGTCAACAAATACTCCCTGGTTGTGATAACTGGGGGTTTTTTCATGAAAAAACCCGCTTCTTTTGAAGGAAGCGGGTGTGCAATGGGATATTGAGAGAGCTTGAGCCATGAGACTTTTTAGTTCACGACAACTGCAACGGGACTTTCGATGTTCTTGGCTTTGCAGAACGTACCGATGGCAGCGCCGATCATTTTGGCCATTCGTCCAGTCTTGCCCAGCTTTCCGGGAAGTCGAACTTCTTGTTCAACTTCGAGCTGTCTCCAGGTAATCCAGCGATGCTCGGAAGCTTCGGGGTTGGGACGGGGTTCGCCGAACAGCTCGACAGGAGCCACAAAGGCCAGGTCGTGAGGCTTTTCCACCGTACCCGTTTCTGCTTTGATGAGTGGGAAGGGGCCGAGGATATCACCGAGTGGCTTGGAACCACAACCAGCAGTTTCTTCGGCGATCTCGCGTTCGAGGCATTGCTCGAAGCTCAAGTCGCCGATTTGAAGTGTTCCGCCAGGAAGGTCGACGACCATCCCTAACCAGTCGTTCGGGAGGTCGGCCAGCTTGCGCTGCTTTTCCTGATCCGTGCGAACATTAACGAGGATTTCCACCTCGTTTTGGCCGTTAAGACGACCAATGACTGCGAAGATACCGACTTTGCAAAGAGCAGGCCGAAAGGGCTGTGACACGGTCTTGTCTCCTAAAAGTGAGTAGTGGGTTTGAAGCCATTTCTATCCGTTAAGAAATATAGCACTTTTATTATACTATGTCAAATGTAATTGTGTAGATTAATCTACCAAACACCGTATGATAAGAAGATGAAAAAGGTATTTCAGGGAGAGATATTCAGCGTATGGCAATGGGAACAGAAGCTGTATGACGGCTCTACAAAGATGTTTGAGAAGGTTTCGCGTACTGATGCAGCTTCTGTTATCGGGGTACTTCCCGATAAGCGCATCCTGCTCATATGGGACGAACAGCCTCACCGAGAAGGCTATTTAACCCCGGCATGCGGAAAGGTGGAAGCCGAAGAAACTG
>CAZPRL010000025.1:0-8134 GCA_964589385.1 uncultured Candidatus Saccharibacteria bacterium
ACCAACATTTCAGCGTATAGCAAAAACCTCGCTTGTGCAAGCGAGGTTTTTGTATCCTGATGGATGGATTATCCAAGGAGGAACTTTCGGATAACGTAGGTAAGTCCTGTGCCTCCAGAGAGGGTAGAGAACGCGAGTGTCGCGATATCTCCTGCTCCTGTCTTCGCTGTTACCGGTACTGGAACTCCTGGTACTGGCATTGCATGATATGCAGCTGCTCCTGCAATCTTTGCAACCTTTTGAGAACCAGCTTCCTGCTCAACATTTACTGTATTGCTGTTTCCCGAGTTGTTCGCTACAGCTTTGTTTTCAGAGCTGTTGTTCGAACTGTTATCAGCGCTGTTATTTGCGCTGTTGTCGATAGACAGACTGACAGTCTGCGTGTTCGTATTCGTATTTACGTTGCAATTTTCCAACGTATCGATAGACACCGCAACCACTTTCCCCTGTGCATTCACACATGTGGTGAAAATTGTCGGAGTCGGTGTTGGAGTTGGCGTAGGCGACGGCGTCGGAGTAGGTGTTGGATCTACTTCAGCGCCATTTACTGTCAAATTAATCGTCTTATGAACAGTAGCTCCTGCCTTGTTACTGCAGTCTAATCGGTAAGAATACGTCTTAGCTTCAGTAGGCGTGATAGATACGGAACCGGAAGTTCCCTTATCTCCTGACCAATCTCGTGATGCCACGCAAGTCTTTGCATGTGTAGCTGACCAAGACAACGTAAACGCTGTGTTTGCCACAATTGGGGCAGGCTTTGCCTGGCCGTTGATCAAGAATGTGATCACAACTGTCTTAGATTCAGGCGCAGGAGTTGGAGTGTGAGTAGGAGTTGGTGTCGGAGTAGCCGTCGGAGTTGGAGTAGGCGTTGGCTGTCCATACGGGTTGCTGCACGTCAGCGTATCGAACTGGCCGGGATTTCCTGCCCGTCCTGCGTTCTCTGTCTTCCATTCATTGCTATGGTTAGACCATGTTGCAATAATGTTGTTCCAAGGAGAGCTGTACTTTCGCACGGTGTATCCCGCTACTGTTGCATACCCTTTCAGGCTGCAAAGCTTGCTTGCATTTGTGCCATTTGCACGAACAGAGTGAGCAAGTACATAGTCGAACTTTCCAAGACTATTGATAAATTGCACCATCTGCTCTTGATACGTGAATTTGTATGTTGCAGGAACGGATGCATGAGCTTGAAACGGAGCTGCTGCAAAAAGCAGTGCTGCCGCAGCAATCACCAAAGTTCCCAGTATTTGTGTTCGGCTTGTTGCTTGTAACATAATACCTTTGAAATTAAATAATTAAACTAACCCGTGATAGTACTATAATACGGTGTAATATGTCAAGTGTATTTTTGCAACTTCAGCCTGACAATTATATTTTGCTCTATTGACTTGTTTTTAAAAGCTTTTCTTCAGAATCCATTGAGAGAGTGCCTCTTCCCACTCATACAGACGCAATGCTTTTGGCTCATTCCCGTCTCCCCCATCCAGGCTCGTCCATATGCCATTTATGACTTTATACCGCCCTAATACTCGCCATTCCGGGTACACCGCATCGATTATCGCCACCTGCAACCTCTGGTCTTGGCCGGCATCGTCAATGTAGTCCACAAAGCATGTATTAGGAGTATTGGTAATAAGGATTCGCGTAGGCTGCGGACTGTTTGCTCCAGAAATACCGAGTAGGTGCTCTTCAATAAATGCCACAAGAATACTATCAGAAAGCGCGCCGGCTGAACCAAGGGCAGCCCCAGATTCCCCCCTTTCGCTTGCCTGAACAAGGTGCGTCTTCCCTGGAAACTGCGGAATCACCGCTTCATCTTTTATGTTGCCGCTTGCCACCTGCAATACATACAAATGAGACTCTCCCCTCCGAGGACTTGCAACAAACGCCACTGCATCCTCACCTGAAGTATCAACACTGCGCGCAGATACAAAATCTGCCGCCATGCGCGTGATAGGCCACTCCTTTTCCGCATTTGCCATCCAGAACGCTATATCCTTGCCATCCTGCACTGCATACAAAAGCGCATCCCCTTCTATCCATCGGAGAAATACAACTTGCCCCTTTATGGATTTTTGGATTGTTGGTCCATTTTCTCTTGCAACAAACAGTTTTGAGAATGCAGGATATGGAGATTCTGCAAACGCAATCAGCGTTGCGTCATTATTGATATCCATAATCCCGATGTCCGCAGCCTCTTGGTGCTCCTCCCAATCAACGCCGGAAAATCCCGCGGCAGAAGATGCTCCGTTCATCCGAACAACCATGAGCTGTTTTTCTTTTCCGTCCTGCAAAAACCACGCCACATGAGATGATGCGCTCCACCGCACGGAAGATGCGATGTCTTTCTTGGAAAGCTTTTCTGCAACTACCCTCGTTCCTCCTTCGGAGCTGTCATACACCCAGAGTTCCGTTAAGTTTTTGTCATCGCTTATATTATCGAGAAAATACGCCAGTTTGCCGCCGTCTACGCTCAAGATCATATCCCTCGGCCGCACAAGAGGATTTTCTTCCGTGATCGTCTGGGTGTTTCCGGCAGAGTCCAATCTCTCTAACACGGCATAGGTAGCCCCATCTTTTTCTGCATCAACATAGCGATACCAGCTTGATCCGTCAAAACGCGCATCGCTAAGGGCAGACTGGGGCGCCTTTTGAGGAGCGCATCCATTTGCGCTGCATTGAATAATGCGGCGCGTATTTGATTCGGAATTCTCCTGTACTAACAGTGCATCGATTGCCGGAATATTTGAACTTGTAATGCTCGCCACCTGCGCCTTCGTCTCTCCTTCTAGAGAAATCTTATCTTCCCGCAGCAAGAAAAATGCGCCGGCTCCCATAAGCGCAAAGAATATCCAAACAAATGGGCGTATCATCTCTCATATTGTACATCACAACGGAGCCAGCAGTGGGAATCGGACCCACGGTCTCGTCATTACCAATGACGTGCTTTACCACTAAGCTATGCTGGCAAACGGCTCATTTATTATTATGAGTATACTGAGAATCTATCGCTTTGCCAGCACATCGTCCAACTCTTGTTTCAGCATTGCAATTTCCGGTTTTTCAAAATGCTCGCGCGCGGGCGCAAGAAGCTCCGTGATTTCTTTTGCAACGGTCGCTTTCAAATCCATTGGGTGAATATCCCCTGATGCGTATGCTGTTTCAAGTTCTTTGTATGTTGTAAATTCTATAGCTCCGCCATGCTCCGGTTTGCGCTCGATGAGAAATGGCATTGCTCGATTCCAGAATAGAATGTTTTTGGTCCAATTCATGATTGGGTTTTTCTCGATGTTTTTTTCTTCACAGAATGCCTTGCGAATCTTTCTATCAATATCTTCTTCTAAGTCATGAATAAATATTGCAGAGTCGGGCTTAGACTTGCTCATCTTACTATCTCCGGAAAGGCTGTCGATAAGTGGATGATGAACGGCGATTGGTTTTACCTTGCCCGGCATTATTTTATCAGCCGTATCTCGCATCACCACATGCGCCTTGCGCTGATCCATACTTGCGTGGGCAATTGCAATGTCTTGAAAAAAGATGTCGGCGACTTGCATAGCGGGGTACAAGAGCGCAGCGAGCTCTGCTTCCTCTCCCGCTTCTTTTCCCATAATACTGATGCTGCGCATTGCTCGCGCAACGCTCGTATGCTTTGCAACGTCTACGACCGTCTCGAAATATCTCATCGCATCCTTTGCGTACCAGTCGCTCGCAAGACGAAATTCTACCGCGTCCGCATCTGCGCCAACGGCTAATAGGCACGCTTTCATCGCTTCGGTAAAATATCCTTTTCCAATTTTGGCGGCGGTTTCTTTTGTGCCATCCAGCTTTCCGTTAAGCGCGGTATGCCAGTCAGCCAGCCATATCGTGCATTTTACTCCAAGCGCTTGGAGGTCCTTAATCACGAGCGCGCTCATAATCCCCTGTCCGATATGTACGTATCCTGAAATCTCAAATCCGATGTAGTGGGTCAACTTTTCGCCAGACTCTATTCTGGTTTTAAATTCTTCTTGCGTGATAACCTCGGCAAGATTCTTTCCTAATCTATTGATAATTTCCTCTTTTTCTGTCATATATTCATAGTATACATTTCGTAGAGATACGCCAGCTTAGCTCCCCACTTCGCCCTAAAGGGCTTCGCGGGGCAAGCAGTGGTAAAGTGAAGTGTATTAAGCCAGCTTAGCTTAGTGGCAAAGCAACAGTTTTGTAAACTGTGGACCGTCGGTTCGATTCCGACAGCTGGCTCCACCGGGGATGGCAGATCGGCTATGCAAGGGACTGTAAATCCCTCAAGATAGGTTCAACTCCTATTCCCCGGACATTGACAGGTATATTTAATTAGTGTATTTTATTATGAAATCTTATTGCGCGTCGCCCCCCCCCAATCCAATAAGATTAGCTCTTTGCAAATTTAATACAAAAAAAATATTAATTAGTTTCCGATCTGACTGACTTAACGAATCCAACACATGGTCAAAATTACAAGAAAGGTGTTATTGATGACAAATCAAACTGGAGACTTTCAAGAAAATGCATGTCCTATATGCAATCAGGAGCCCTACAAAACTAATAGAACAACACTAGTACAGCGCCGGAATGATTTATCAACCACAGCCTTAATAACTAAAATTCGAACAAACTCACCATAACAGTCATCGCCTTAACAGACGACCTCCGAAAATATTTTCGGAGGTTTTTTAATGGTTTTCGAGATTATATAGCTCTGTAAACTTCAATACATTGGAATGAAGGTTCTTTTCCCTTGCTTCAATAGCTGAAAAGAAGCCTATTTCCACACATTCATTGGATTGCGCGAAATTAAGATGATCAACTTTAGCTATATAGATTATATTAGTAATCCACTGTTCTGGCGTAACGTCAGAAGCTGAGCTGGTGAAATATGATGGATTTTCAGCAATCGAAATGGCCTTGATTCCCATTTCTTCTTGAATCTCTCGAGATAAACAAGACTGAACACTTTCACCCCAGTCTAATCCTCCACCCGGAAGATCCCACTTACCCCCCTCTTCTTTTAGAAGTAGGAATCTTTTTTGGTCATCAAGAATAAGAGCTTTAATGCTTGTTCTGTAATAGCAGTTTGGAATATTAGACATATTGCTATCGTAAACCCACAATCATTTTCTTGCTAATCTGATTCCAAGCTTTTGAAGCTACCTACTAAAAATGTCTTGTAATTTATTATCTTCTTTGGACTCTTGTCAAAGAACGCTGGTAAATGCCCGCAAAATATGATACTTCTTCTACTATCCGGTTCCAATTCATTCTTACCTCTTGGACCACGCAAAATAAAAAAACGCATGGGAGAAGCCATGCGCTTGCAGAAAATTTTTCATTACTGCTTCTTTTATCTTGCCGAGGCAGTTTCAATAGACCTAACCGGCGCTTCAACGAGAGAGCTGACATCAATGCCAAAGCGCTCGGCGGCGACGCGAATCTCCTCGAGAAATTCGCGTCCAACCCTCATGGCAATCATATCCTTTGCGAAATAGCTGATCAGTTCTTCAGTGATCTCCATCTCCTGCATCCTGATCCACCACGACGCTTGATATGCCAGAGAGTCTTTCCAATTATCAACACAAACCCCGTTTTCAATGTCTCCTTTATCCCGAACTTCATCAAAGAAATCGCCGAATGTCTTATGCGTACTTGCCATCTTGTTCTCCTCCACAAGAAGTGAAAAGTGCCTAGATCCTGCGATAAATGGTACACCAGAAATATGCGCCTGTCAATAAAAATACCCCGCGGACTACTCTGCGGGGGGTTATTTTTTCTCGCAGAGAAGCTTGTTGCCGAGCGTGCGGGGCGAACTTAGGCTGCCTGTTTTTAATTGATACGATACAAATGCTTCCTGTGTTTCTTTATCGTATGCACCCGTCATCTTCAGATTCGGAAATCCTGCAAATCGCTTGAGCGCCATCTGCAATACGGCAACATCTGAAACGCTATTTTTTGCTCCGGCAATAATTTCCGATTTGATTGCATGATTGCAGGTGCGATCTTGAGAGAGCGGCAATCTGCCTTCGGCAAGCTTTCGCTGTCCATGTTCGTCAACAATATCTTTCATCGTTACAAACGAGACGTTCTTTTTCTTAAGCGCTGCGATAAGCTGCAGATAGTTTTGATATTTATTCTCATCAATCGCATCGCCGATCATGTAATCTTGAGGATGAAGCATAATGATGCACAAGCCATCTTTTGCAAAGCTCTTTTCACATTGAGAAACAACTTCTTGATGGGGTACGAGCCTTGATTCCGCAAAGCTATATGTCGTAGCGTCATAGTCAAAATCACCCGTTCCAACAGCAGACGATACAAGAATTCCGGATTGCACGAGGGCCTGGATTGTTCCTGCCGAAGATTTGTTGTTCGGAGGAATGAAAGTGACAATCGATTCATCAGTAACCTCTTTCAGAATAGCCTTTCCTCGAGTAATTAGCTCGTATGCGGCCTCTTTGCTCAAATTTTCAAACTCCGGAGTTTCGGAACCGTTTTCATAGTTATGATCCCACCCATGCTGGGCAATTTCCACGCGGCATACATTCTCTTTCAGAAATCGGAAGATTCTGGGATCTTCGGTAATGCCCTTAGGAATAACTCCGAGCAAAAGCGGTATTTCTTGAGCAAAGGCATCCTCCATCATGCGGATTTGCACACCTGTGTATGCATGAGCCTGGATATCATCTATTCGAAACACGACTTTGTTATAAGTCGCCTTCTGTTCAAAGGGCACGCACGGGATAAGCCTGCTCACAAGCCGGTGATTGGCATTTTCATCTGCAAGCGCGCCATGAACAATAGTGGCAACACTGGTGCTTACCAGCAGTAGAATAACTCCCACAATCGCATACGCCACTTTTGACTTCGCATCCAACGCCTTGAGCAAACGCCATATGCCGATAATAATAATGTGGACAACTGTTGTAATGCCCATAATAGGAACTATCATAGAGATACCCCCCTGCGGTCCGCGCGAAGCCAGACCATTTTTTGCTGGCGAAATATTACTTCGGCAATGAACTCGCGAATAAATAAAAATGCATTAATCGCCACTATAAAGAGGTATGGAAACGCATACAGAAGCAAGGAGGGACGCTTGTTTACAATCGCCGCAAACAGGGCAATGACATGCGCCATAAACACGTACGCCAAAATATACTGCAAGAAATAGGCAACGTTCAGGAATGGCAAGATGAGCAGTATAAACGGAAGCACAATTCCTTCGAGATACAGCAAAGAAAGTTCGAAACCGGCAACCGGGGACTTCATGAGCTTTCTGTGCTTTACGAGATTTTGCCATCCGCCCGCATACCACCTTCGCATTTGCCGCCAGTAGGACCGTATATCGGAGGGATCCTGGGTATGCACAATCGCCTGGCGATTAAACAGCATGCGCAATCCTTTTTCATGCAACTGGTACGTGATATCCAAGTCTTCCGTCAACGTATCGTGATCAAACACAATAACGTCGCGAAACAAGCTTGTTCGATATGCGGCGGCACAGCCCGGAATAATTGCCAGAAAATTTATATGCGATTGCGCGCGCTTATGGATATTTTGAGATAGTGCATAATCAATTTCTCGGCAAGCGGTCAGCCAATTATATGGTATGCCCTTCACGTATCCCGAAACAGCCATCACCTTTTGGTCCTGGAAATCCTTCTCAACATATTCAACAAAGCGCTCGTCAAGAATCGTATCCGCATCGGTGGCGATAACAATATCTCCCGTTACATAGGGTATCCCCGCCTCCTGCGCCCTGCTTTTGTTTCCGGTAGCTACGCCAGTAGAAACAACCTTGATCCGATCGCCAAAAATATCCATCATTTTCCGACTCGCATCCGTACTGCCATCATCCACGACAATAATCTCGTCTACAGAACGAGTTTGGCGCAAACATGAGTATATGCATGCATAAATAGACCTTTCTTCGTTATGGCATGGGATGAGAACGGAAATCCTCATAGGTATGGAAATTATTACGCCCCCTTAAAAAGGACTGATAACCATAGAACAAAAAGTTTAATAAGTCAAGTACAACAATAAAAATACCCCGCATGATTTCTCATACGGGGTTGGTTTTTTGGTTTTATTATTTCTGACGCAATAGCTCAAG
>CAZPRL010000026.1:0-8074 GCA_964589385.1 uncultured Candidatus Saccharibacteria bacterium
GCGACTCCTGGGGTATGTATGTTCAGTACAGACTCCCCGATACGAACCATTTTGAGATCGTGCTGAACAATAAATTGTACGATTCCCCATTGCGCATAGAGCCCGATGCAGCCGATAAGAAGGAAAGGAAGTATCGCCTTTATTTTTTTATTCGATGAAACGCTGAAAGAAAAAAGAAAAAATAAAATTCCTAAAGAATAGAGAACAAGGGCAAAAGGCTTTGCCGGATATATTCCGATCAAAAAGCTTATCAGAGCAATACTCGCTGCGCTCAAAGAAAAAATCGATGCGTATCTATGAACACGGAATTTATACAGTGAAAAAAATACTGAAAATGCTATCAAAAAAAGCATTAAGTAGCCGTACGTGATACGACTCAAAATAATACTTTCAGTTGATGCGTGAATGAGCGGTGAAAAAAATAATGCGAGTACCGGAAGGAGCGTGAAGTTTTTTTTATCCACCGCCGAAGTTTATTTCTTCGGCTTCTTTGCTGCTTTCGGTTTCTTTTCAGACTTCTCTTCTTTCGCAGTTTCTTTCTTCAAGCTCAAGCCAAGCCGGTGTTCCTTCGGTTCTAACGATATAATAGTGAACTCCATTTCATCTCCTATGTGGATATGTTCAACGGGATCCTTTTGCATCTCTGCCGGGAATTCCGATATGTGAACAAGTCCATGAATATCCTTATCGAGCTTTATGAATCCTCCGAATGGAGTCACTTTCAGTACCTTGCCTTTTACGGTGTTTCCAACAGTATATTTTTCAGCAGCTTTCAGCCACGGGTCTTCTTGGAGCTGTTTTATAGAGAGAGATATGCGAAGCCCATTATCGATTCCGATCACTTTTGCATTCACGTGCTCTCCAATGCTTACAAAGTCGGAAGGATTATCGATCCGTTGCCATGCAAGTTCCGAAATATGCACCAAGCCTTCGAGTTCCTGTCCCTTTTCTTCAAATTTTACGAATACTCCGAAGTCTACAATGCCGCTTACCGTACCGGACACCGCTTTCCCCTGTCCAAGGTGTTCTAAGGTCGTGCTGATTTCATCGCTCACTGCCGCCTTTTCGGAAACGATAAGCTTTTCATTCTCTTGGTCGATAGTGATGATTTTGAGTTTGAACATTTGGCCGACGTAGCTCTGGAGGCGTTCCTGAATCTTTGACTTATCTCCGCCTTCTACGCGCGGATAGTGGTCTGGTGCAAGCTGGGATACTGGCAAGAAGCCGGTCACTCCATTAATTCGCACTATCAGTCCCCCCTTATTTGCGTCAATAATCTCGCTTTCAAAGACAGCGTCCTCATTCAGCTTTCGTCGAAGCTCTTCCCAGCTTCGCTCTCGAGTAGCTGTTCTGAGCGAAAGCTCGATGTAGCCGTCTTCGTTGTCTACCTCTTGTACTGTTGCTTGTACGGTATCTCCGATTTTTGAACGCTTGAACGTATCCATATCGTCAAATAGCTCTTTGCCATAAATGACGCCCACTCCGAATTGCCCGATATCTATATAAAGGGCGTTGCTTGTTTTCTCTAGAATGCTGCCTGTAAGAACTTCTCCCGTGATAGGAACATGCATAAGATCTTCATGCGTTCCAAGCACCTCTTCCATGTTGATTTCTCCTTGAGTTGATGATGCGGTTTCCATACGAGCAATCATGACATATTGAGTTGCAATGGTCAATATGAGTAGTGTATGCTTCAGAAATGCAGATATCTTGGCATGGTCAATACACCGTAAAGATCGTAACAAAAGAGACCACAATCGTTCTCGATCCGTATGCAGCGACAGAAGGACTAGCACCCTTTCGGGCAAAGGCGGACGTTGTCTCTCTTTCAAATCCGTCCGATCCATCCATGAGCAACCTGAGCGGGATTCAAGGAGACCCGCTTCTCATTAATACTCCGGGAGAATATTCATTCCGAGGATGTACTCTTTTCTCAATTGGGTGGAACAACGAAAATGGAACGGAGCAAAGTTTACAGAGATGGATTGTAGAGGAGATGGCGGTATTGCATGTTGGCGCATTGAATCGAGATTTGAACGAACATGAGCTGCAGGAGTTGGAAAAAGTAGACATTGACGTCTTGCTTGTTCCTGTTGGCGGAGGATCCGGGCTTGAGGTTAGCCGGGCAATGAAGATGATCACCACGATTGAGCCAAGAATCATTATTCCAATCCATTACGCCCTTCCCGGCTTGAAAGAAAAGCTTACATCGCTGAAAGCCTTTGCGGACGAAATGGGGATAAGCGCGCCAAAAGAAGAGAAAAAGGTTATCTTGAAGAAGAGCAAGCTGCCTCAAGATGATATGCAGACAGTAATTTTAGCTCCCTAGCCTTCTCATATGAGAGCAAGAATAGAGAAGAAAATTGAAGAAATACAAAACAGGCCGGATCATAAGCGTCACCGTACCGCATTCCTATTAACGCTTCTCGCAAGCTGTATTATCATACTTGTCTGGGCATTCTTGCTGCTTCCGGCCCAGCTTAAGCTTTCTTAATTATATATCCGTATGTCAGCAGATGAGGTGGATAAGAATATAGGGAAACTCGTTCCTCAAGAATTATCGGCAGAAATCCAAAAAAGCTATCTTGATTATGCGATGAGCGTCATCGTATCTCGAGCCTTGCCGGATGTTCGCGATGGCATGAAGCCGGTGGCACGGCGCATTCTGTATTCCATGTGGAGGCAGGGGTTGCGTTCCACGGCAAGATACCGAAAATCAGCAAACGTGGTGGGAGACGTAATGGCACGCTATCATCCTCACGGAGACTCTTCTATTTATGATGCATTAGCTCGGCTTGTTCAGAATTTTTCCATGAGATACCCGCTCATCGACGGGCAGGGAAACTGGGGAAATATTGACGGAGACTCTCCGGCGGCAATGCGATATACGGAAGCGCGCTTGAAAAAAATAGCCGATGAAATGCTTATCGATATTGAAAAAGAAACGGTAGATTTTGTTGATAATTATGATGGGTCCAAGAAAGAGCCGACGCTTCTTCCCAGCGCGATTCCTCAGCTGCTCGTAAACGGCACCGTTGGAATTGCGGTAGGAATGGCGACAAATATCCCTCCGCACAACTTGAAGGAAGTGTGCTCGGCGGCGACGGCCTTGCTCGACAGCCCGGAGGCGACGGTGCAGGATCTTATGAAGCACGTTCAAGGGCCTGATTTTCCTACCGGAGGAGCTATCTATGATAAGAAAGATATTTTGCAGGCGTATGCTACCGGAAGAGGCGGCATTGTAACTCGCGCCATTGCGGATATTGAGGAAGCAAAAAACGGATCATTTAGGATAATCGTGCGAGAAATTCCATATCTCGTGAACAAGTCCATGCTCATTACGAAGATTGCAGACAACGTAAAAGCGGACCGCATACAAGGCATTCGCGATTTGCGCGATGAATCCGACAAAGACGGTATTCGTATCGTTATCGAGCTGAAAAAGGACGCATACCCGAAAAAGGTATTGAACCAGCTGTTTGATACTACCGATTTGCAAAAGACATTCCACGTCAACATGCTCGCGCTTGTCGATCATGGAAAGCAGCCAAAGGTGCTGACGCTCAAAGATGTAATCGTGGAGCATATTGCGCATCGGAAAGAAGTCATCACTCGCCGTACGCAGTTTGATTTGAATAAGGCAAAGGATAGGGCGCACATCTTGGAAGGATTGCAGATTGCTCTTGATCATATCGATGAAGTTATCGCGATTATCCGCAAAAGCCAGACGCGCGAGACCGCGCACCAGAATTTAAGAAAGAAATTCGGCTTTTCCGACGCACAGGCAACGGCAATTCTCGAAATGCGGCTCTCTGCGCTTGCGGGCCTGGAGCGCAAAAAGGTAGAGGATGAATTGAAAGAAAAGAAGAAGCTGATTAAGGAATTGGAAGGAATATTGAAAGATCCGAAGAAGGTTGTCGCAATTGTGCGAACCGACTATGAAGGACTTATTAAGCAGTATGGAGATGAGCGCAGAACGCGCGTGATAGCAGGGCCTGTAGGGGAATTTTCGCAGGAGGATCTTGTTCCTGACGATCCGACTATCATTACCATCACCCGAGGCGGATATGTAAAGCGGCTTGCGACAAGCACGTATCAGGTTCAGCGCCGCGGAGGCAAGGGAGTTCGCGGTATGACTACAAAAGAAGAAGACATCGTTGATTTGTTCTTGGCAACCACTGCGCACAAGCAACTGCTCTTCTTTACCAACCAGGGCAGGGTGTTTTCTATGAACGCATACGAAGTGCCCGTTACGGCTCGAGCTGCAAAAGGACAGGCAATACAAAACTTTCTCGAATTGGGGCCGAATGAAAAGATAACCGCATTCCAGGACTTGCCGGACGCCGAAGAGGCCGGAGAATATCTTGTGATGGCAACGCGAAGCGGGGTTATCAAGAAGACGTCTCGTGAAGAATTCCTCCATATTCGCCGTACAGGCCTGAAGGCTATCACCTTAAACGATAAAGATACGCTTGAATGGGTGGGAGTGTCATCAGGTTCCGATCGGATTCTCGTTGCGACAAAAAATGGCCAGGCGATTATTTTCTCCGAGAAGGACACGCGGCCGATGGGAAGAACTGCGGCAGGCGTACGCGCAATCAAGCTCAAAGGAAGCGACGAGGTTGTGGGAATGTATGTGATCCGCGCAGGAGAAGACGATCAAGAGGTTGTGGTAATTACCGAGGAAGGTTTCGGCAAGCGAACGCCGCTTTCTCTCTACCGTACGCAAAAACGATCAGGTTCCGGTATCCGCACTGCGCAGGTAACAAAGAAAACGGGAGCAATCGTTCGTGCAATTGTGATGCAATCGGCAACAATTCCGGAAACCGATATGCTTCTCGTATCTGAACAGGGGCAAGTGATTCGCATCGAAGCTGTTTCTATCAGCAAGCAGGGCAGGGCAACGCAAGGCGTTCGTCTCATGCGCCCATCCGAAAAGAGCGGCAAGGTTTCAACGTTCACTCCTTGGAAACAGGGTGAAGAATAATAATTTCTTGTGATATACTAAAGGAATTCTATGCCACAGCAGAATTCCTTCATTCGGCCCGATGTGCTTCTTGCATCAATCGGCGTACGTGCTGAGCAAACATTCGTGCATCTCGGATGCGGACCCGGATTTTATGTCATACCTGCTGCAAAAATCGTAGGCGCAAAAGGAAAAGCATTCGGCATTGATATTCTTCCCGATAAATTGGCAGAAGTTGAAAACAGGGCGCGCCAGCAAGGAGTGGAAAACATTGTCCACACGCTTCGTGCAAATCTAGAGAGCGCTTCCGGCAGTACGCTTCCGGAGAAATCCGCCGACTGGGTACTGGTTGCAAACATCCTGCATCAATCCGATCCCGCAAAAATATTCGCAGAAGCCGCGCGCATTGTTGCAGTACGGGGCAATGTTGCGGTAGTTGAATGGAGCACGGCTGCAACGCCGCTTGGTCCGCCCGTAGAAAGCCGTCCTCATCCGGAAGATGTCCGGCATGCGGCAGAGTTGTGCGGCCTTGCCTTGGCAAAAGAGTTTGTGCCAAGCCCATACCATTTCGGATTCATTTTTAGTCGCCAGGCATGAACACTGCGCTGTCGAAGTGGCCGCTCTTGCTGCTTATCATTGTAAGCGGCTTCGCGCTGATGGGATTCGGATGCAGGCAGCCCGCTCCGGTTAAGCAGACGACAACTACGACTATCGTGGTATGGGGGCTATGGCAGGATAGCGATATTATGGGTCCCGTGCTTCGCGCATTTGAAGATCAGACGGGAATTACGGTCGAATACAAAAAAATAGCTTCCGTTGCAACATACGAAAAGGAGCTCATCCAAGCGCTTGCCGAGGGCCGAGGTCCGGATGTATTCGTTATTAACAACACATGGATAGAATCGAAGCGCGGTATTTTGTCTCCCGCACCGGCGACTACTATCAGCCCGCGAGATGTACAAACGAACTTTGTCGATGTTGTAGCGAAAGATTTGGTTCGCGATGGGTTCGTATATGCGCTTCCGACATCCGTGGATACGCTCGCGCTATTCATTAATAGCGATTTATTCAATAATGCGGGAATAGCCCAGCCGCCGCTTACGTGGGAAGAGTTTCAAAAAGACGTTACGAAGCTTACGAAAGTATCCCGCCTGGGAGTAATTGAGCAGAGCGCGGCGGCAATTGGTACGGCTCGCAATATCAATCGAGCGCCGGATATGCTCCAGCTCTTGATGATGCAAAGCGGTTTGCCGATTATTGATGTAAGCGAAGGGTCTCGCAGGGTTGATATCGCAAACGATATCGGAACTCGCGCGCTTACGTTCTATACCGACTTCGCAAATAAATCCAAGCAGGTGTACACGTGGGATATTGCGCAAGATTACTCTATTGATGCCTTTTCAGAAGGAAAGACCGCAATGCTTATCAATTACGCATATCAAATTCCTACCATTAGGGCGAAAAACCAGCGCCTGCAATTTTCCGTTGCTCCCATTCCGCAAATTGGCGGCAATGCAACGCAGCTCGCATTTGCAAGCTATTGGCCATTTGCAGTGTCTGCCTCCTCCCGCTCTCCGCAGGCCGCTTGGCAGTTTGTGCAGTTCCTCTCCTCGAAGTCAGTCTCGGAAGCTATCAACAAAGCACAGGGAGTGCCTCCCGCGCGCCGCGATGCTATCCCGGATTATGCGACCGACCCTATCATGGGAGTGTTTGCGGAGCAGTCATTGAAAGCCGTCAGTTGGCCGAGAGTTGATATTGTGGCAACGGATGATATATTTAATACGATGATTGATAGTGTTGCAACAGGAGGGGTGGCAGTATCGGAAGTATTGCGCCAGGCGCAAGACCAGCTTCAGCGAATCACAGATGCCAATGCGAGGTAAAAAATTTCTGTATAAAGTAGTTCCGTTTTTTGCGATTATTTTATTGCAAGTTCCTTTCTTTGTCTTGGCGCAAGATAAGATTGGGATTACGAACCCATTAGGTAAAACAGATGATATTACCGACGTCCTGAAAAATGTCATCAACTGGCTGCTCGGCCTCGTGGGATTTGCCGCATTAATTGCGCTCATCATTGGAGGTTTTCGTATGATTGTAGGCTTCGGCAATGAGGAGCAGGTAAAAAAAGCAAAAACAACCATTCTCTGGGCGGTTATCGGGCTTGCGGTAGTGATATTGTCATATGCAATTATCAATATCGTGGTATCCGATATTTTGGGCGGCAATACTGCAACGGGAACTCCATATGACGAATAAAGTATTTTTTAGTTTTATGTTTATTGCCTTCTTTGCGACAGCGATACCGGCAAATGCGCAGTTTGAGCCTCCCACAACAGGGCCTGGTAATCAAAACAGTTTTGCCGATGGGCTTGATCAGATATTCGGATTGGCAGAGGACAATGAGCTGGCCGGCAAATCAAGCGCAAAAGATATTTTGCAAAATATCGTGAAGTGGCTGTTAACGCTTGTGGGCACAATAGCGACCATCTCGCTTCTGTATGGCGGATTTCTCTATATCACATCCCAAGGAGAAGAGGACAAGGCCGCCCAAGCCAAGCATATCATTCTCTACTCGGTTATCGGCATCCTTATCATCGGAATATCGGCGATTATCGTAAATGTCGTCATTAATGTGGTAACGCAATAACTTTATGTCCCAGCTTGGCAAATCGCTCGTATTCGCAACAGTCGTAACATCCCTTACGCTCATCGTATTTCCCGTTGCAGCGCAGATAACCGGCGTAAGCGGGAGCGATTGCAGCGCGCTTGGCATTTCTTGCACGGGAAATGAAACTCCAAACAGCCTGATTGAAACGATACGAACGATTGTGAATGCGTTTCTCGTACTCGTCGGGATTGTTGCCGCTATATACCTCGTCATAGGAGGCTTGCAATACGTTACATCGGAAGGGGACGACAACCAAACGGCAAAGGCAAAACATACGATTCTCTTTGCGGTAATCGGGCTGATCGTCATCGGCCTCTCCGCGATGATCGTAAACTTTGTGATTGTCAATGTGCTCGGAGATGCGAGCGGACAAGGAGGTAGTCCAGCCGGCAATCAGACGTTCCAGCAAGTTCCCGTAAGCCGGTAAATCGATAGACGAT
>CAZPRL010000027.1:0-7967 GCA_964589385.1 uncultured Candidatus Saccharibacteria bacterium
CCGAATACAACCGCCGCGTCGCGGGCTTCATGCTCTACCAACTGCACAAGCAAAGAATTCAAATATTGGATTTCGCAGTCGATCCATCCTTACAGCACCTGGGAATCGGAAAACAAATGGTTCAAAGAGTTGTGGACAAACTGTCCCAACAACGGCGTAAAGAAATCATTCTCGAAGTGCGAGAAACGAATCTTCCCGCTCAGCTCTTTTTCAAAAGCCAGGGATTCCGAGCCCAAAAGGTACTGCGCGGCCATTTTTGGGATACCATGGAAGACGCCTACCTCATGCAGTACAGGCTTGATTGGTCGGCAGCTGAAGAAAGTCTTCCTAGCTACCCAAACAAAAATCGTGTCTCCCAATATTTCGACGTATAGAATAGAGAGGAAAAATTGAACATTACAACAACAGAACAATAAACCGTGAAGCTGCAATTGCAGCTTCACGGTTTTTCTTTTCTGCCTATTTCTTTACAGCTCCCCCGACAATTTCTTCCTGTACGTTTCTTGGCACTTCCGCGTAGTGGTCGAAATGCATGTTGTAGTTTGCGCGCCCTTGGCTCATCGAACGTACCTGCGTTGCGTATCCGAACATTTCTCCAAGCGGAACAGTCGCATCGATAACTTTCAAATTGACCCGATCGTTGATAGAAACAATCTGTCCTCGCCTAGAATTCAAGTCTCCTACCACATCTCCCATATAGTTTTCGGGAGTGATAACTTCCACTTTCATAATAGGCTCAAGCAGAACGGGATCCGCGGAGCGTACGCCATTTTTAAACGCCATCATGCCGGCAATCTTAAACGCAATTTCAGAGCTGTCCACATCGTGGTAGCTTCCATCGAATGCCGTAACCTTGATATCCACAACAGGGAATCCTGCAAGCACGCCATTCTTCGTAGCTTCTTCCACTCCTTTTCCGATAGCGGGGATATATTCCTGCGGAATAACTCCGCCCTTGATTGCCGACTCGAATTCAACACCCTCGCCGCGATCCTGCGGCTCAAGGCGAAGCCATACGTGTCCGTATTGTCCGCGGCCTCCGCTTTGCTTGATATATTTGCCTTCCACCTCAACGGTCTTGCGGATTGTTTCCTTGTATGCAACCTGCGGCTTTCCAACGTTTACTTCCACGCCGAATTCCCGCTTCATGCGGTCAACGATGATTTCCAAATGCAATTCTCCCATTCCTGCCATAATTGTCTGCGCGGTCTCCGTATCGGTATGCACGCGGAGTGTAGGATCCTCTCCCATCAGCGCCTTCAGCGCAAAGCCGAGCTTTTCTTGATCTTGCTTGGACTTCGGCTCTACCGCGATAGAGATAACAGGGTCTTGCCCTATAATACGCTCAAGAATAATAGGATGATCTTCATCGCAGAGCGTATCGCCGGTAGTAGTCGCTTTCATGCCGACAAGCGCTCCGATTCCTCCTGCGGAAATTTCCGCAACTTCCTCCCGATCATTTGCATGCATGCGCAATATTCGGCTGATGCGCTCGCGCTTTCCCGTAGAAGCATTCAGTACGTACGATCCTGTTTTGAGCGTTCCGGAGTATACGCGGAAAAATGTAAGCTGTCCTACATATGGGTCGGTTGCAATCTTAAACGCAAGTGCGGCAAACGGTTCTGTCTCCAGAGGCTTGCGAGTAAGCACCTTTTCCGGATCATTAACATCAAGTCCTTCCACAGCAGGCACATCCGCCGGGGACGGCAGATATTCTACCACCGCATCAAGCATTCTCTGCACGCCCTTGTTTTTCAACGCAGTACCGCAAAGCACAGGAACTATTTTTCCTGCAATAACTCCCTTGCGAAGCGCAATATTTAATTCTTCAAGAGAGATATCTTCCCCGTTCAAGTATTTTTCCGTAAGCGCATCGTCCAATCCTGCAATTTTTTCCACCATTTCAGCCCGACGCATTTTTGCATCTTCCAAAAGATCTTCGGGAATATCTCGCTTTTCAATTTGGATTCCCATCTCTCCTTCGAAATACCAAGCCTGCATCGTAAGCAGATCAATAATGCCTCCGAAATTTTCTTCAGACCCAATAGGCAAGGTAAGCACGACCGTATCCTTTGTCAGCCGCTCATGAATAGAGTCCAGCACTTTCCAGAAATCCGCACCGGTGCGGTCCAATTTATTTACGAAACACATGCGCGGAACTTTGTGCACATCTGCCTGGCGCCATACGGTCTCTGACTGCGGCTCTACGCCTGCAACTCCGTCAAATACCACAACGGCTCCATCAAGCACGCGAAGAGAACGCTCCACCTCAACGGTAAAGTCGACGTGTCCGGGAGTATCAATAAGATTTAGTCGGTGGTCTTTCCAAAATGCAGTCGTGGTCGCGGATGTAATCGTAATGCCGCGCTCGCGCTCCTGTTCCATCCAGTCCATAACCGTATCGCCTTCATGCACTTCTCCGATTTTATGCGTTAAGCCGGTATAGAAAAGAACGCGCTCGGAAACGGTTGTCTTGCCCGCATCGATATGCGCGATAATGCCGAAGTTTCGCACTCGTTCAATAGGAACTTGAGGGAACTGCTTGAGTGCCATAATGATTCCAATAGCCTACTATCGAGCGAAATGGGAGAATGCGCGATTTGCTTCCGCCATCTTATGCATATCTTCCCGCTTCTTCATCGCTCCCCCTTGTTTTTGCGATGCATCAATCAACTCTTGCGCCAAGCGTTCAGCCATCGTTCGTCCGCCGCGAGCGCGCGCAGCATCGCGAAGCCATCGCATTGCAAGCGTATCTCTTCGCGCAGGCCGCACCTCCTGGGCAATCTGGTAGTTCGCTCCGCCCACTCGGCGAGCCTTTACTTCCAGCACCGGAGATACATTTTTCAATGCTGTATCAAAAACAACCAAAGGATCATTTTTTGTTGTATCGGAAATAATTTCAAGCGCATCATACGCAATCCGCTGGGCAACGCTTTTCTTGCCGTCATACATGATGTAATTGATAAATTTCGACAACGCAAGATTTCCGAACTTCGGATCCGGTTTTAAATATTTCTTATTCTTATATACTCGTTTCTTTCGTGGCATATGTGAAAAAGCTATTCGTTAGTCTTGGGTTTCTTAGCTCCATATCGGCTTCGACCTCGTCGGCGCGCTTCTACGCCGACAGTATCGAGAACGCCTCGCACTACCTGGTAGCGAACACCCGGCAAGTCTTTTCTTCGGCCGCCGCGAATCAATACGATGGAGTGCTCCTGCAGATTATGTCCCTCTCCGGGAATAAACGCCGTAACTTCCATTCCGTTGGAAAGCCGCACGCGGGCAACTTTTCGAAGCGCGGAGTTCGGTTTCTTCGGCGTCATCGTTTTTACTTGAAGACACACGCCGCGCTTGAAGGGGCTTCCTTTTTTGAATTTCGTAGGTCGATCGGTCAGCACGTTAAAGCCGCGAAGCATGGCAGGAGCCTTGGACTTCTTCGACTTAAATGTGCGTCGTTTTCGGACAAGCTGATTAATCGTTGGCATTTTTGTACTATAGAGAAGCTGCCGGGAAAAGTCAAAGGATATTCAAAAGCTCTGCCAAAGGAACGCCCATGACAGTATGAATAAGGTATAAAGCGGGGGTAAAAACAAACGCAGTTAAGACTCCGGGAACGAACATGATAATTCCCAGCAGGATAAACATCCCATACCGCTCCAGCATGATGGAAATATCCGGCCTTCGGTCCAAAAAGAGGAAGAGTATCTTCGAACCATCGAGCGGAGGGATTGGCAACAGGTTAAAGAGCATGAGAAACGCATTCACGAGCCCGACAATCAAAAAGAAGTACGGAAATGACGTATCTGCAGGAGATAAACGAAACAGTATGCCGCAGATAAACAAAATGCCAAGATTCGTCAACGGCCCCGCAAGCGCGACAAGAACAGGTCCCCATTTTCCATGCCGCAAATTGTAGTAATTAACCGGTACCGGCTTTGCCCATCCAAACACAAAACCCACGCCACTTACGATAAGGAGGAATGGGATGATAATCGTTCCCCACATATCCACATGTTTAATAGGGTTCAAAGAGAGGCGCCCGGCATGTTTCGCAGTACTATCCCCTAGCCAGTTTGCAACATGCCCGTGCGCGACTTCATGAAAGATTACCGCGATGCCAATCGCAATAATAAGAGTAATGGTCGATAAGCCCTCGGGAGCGGCAAGTACGGCAAGCATAGTTGCATTTTATCATGGTATCTTTTATAGTGAAACCTATTCTATGGCACGAGTATGCGAAATCTGCAACAAGGGAAAATCGTTCGGCAACCACCGAAAGCTTTTGCGCGGCCATTATAACGTAACGGGCCGCCGTACATTTGAACCGAACCTCCAGTCTACCCTTCATGAGGGCAAGCGCATCCTTGCTTGCGTACGCTGCATCCGAACAAAGGCAAAACACCTCCGAGAAGCGCAAGGGGTTATAAAAACATCTTAAGAAAAAACTGGTGGGCATTTCCCAAGATCAGTAGTCCAAGCATTGCCCAAATAACTCGAGAGCGATGTATTGCGTCCAGCGCGTCAATCAAATACAGAGCAAATAATACTTCAAATATCTGCAGTACGGGATAGAAATACCATGCCGGGTGATATGCGGAAAACCCCAACAGGGCACCGCCTACGCCTGCGCTGAGAAGGATTAGCATGACAAGATACGCTCGAGGGACGGGACGAAACGTCGATTTCGGAAACAGCAGAAGCGCCGCAGACATAAGCAATCCGAATATGCCAAGCGGCACCGTATGCACTATTGGCCTGTAAGGCGACCGTAAAGATACCTTGAATTCCGCATGGCTCGTAACTTTATGGATGATATCTTGGATATGCACGACGGGAAATGCATGCATATACGGATTTAAGATAAAGAATATTACCCCAGCAGTGCAGAGCGCGGTTGCCGCTGCGCGCCATTTCATGCGAGGAAATAGAAATACGCAAAGAAACAAAAAGACGACAACGGATATATCCAACCGTGTTGCCATCGAAACTCCGGCAACAACCCCAAACGCGATGCTTGTCCGAATATCTTGTATCCTCTTTTCATATATATACAGACCGAAGAGCAGAAGAAGCGTACAGTATGCTGTAACGATAGCAGAGGGAGGAGTCGCGCTGTAGTACGAATGTCCAAGCGTCATGATTCCGAGCGTCCCCGCCCACCACAGGTTATTTGGCCGCAATATGCGGCAAAGCAAAACCGAAAGCGCAACGGGAAGCGAAATGCCGACCGACATAATTCCGGCAAATGCCTGCCGGGGCAGAATTCCAAAGACATCCCAAACAAAAGAAGAAGCAAGCAAAAGCGTCGTAGCCGGATATCCGTATCCAAAACCTCCCCGGTGGGAAGCCAAGGGCATCTCATGAAAGATCGTCATTTCGCGTATCCAGTTTTGCTGATCAACAGAATCGTCAAGATACCGCCAATACATCCCGTGGACTATAAGCGATATCAACAGTGCGAACAAAAATATATGAAAAGCGCGCATCTGAATATTCTAGCTTGTGCCGAGATGAAAAGTACACAATAATGATCCCATCGCGGGATGTAGTATAGTGGCAGTACGCAAGGCTGGGGGTCTTGTAGCTCGGGTCCGATTCCCGACATCCCGACTTCTATGACTCCAAGAAAAAGACTGGAAGCCCGCAAACAGCGCGCCAAGATTATCCACGATGAGCTGGAACGGCTATTTCCTGGCAACCTTGCAACTCCCCTCGACTACAAAACGCCGTTTCAGCTATTTGTCGCCGTCGTGCTTTCGGCGCAGTGTACGGATGAACGTGTAAACATTGTTACGAAAAAACTTTTTAAAAAATATAAAACGGTAAAGGCGTTTGCGCATGCGGATATTTTGGAACTCGAACAGGATATATTCTCTACCGGATTTTATCGAAATAAAGCGAAGGCTATCAAAGAAAGCGCACGAATTGTTTCTGAAAAATATGCGGGGAAATTGCCGGGGACTATGGAAGACTTATTGCAATTGCCAGGCGTCGGGCGAAAAACGGCGAACGTATTGCTCGGACATATATTCGATACCGTGGAAGGCATTGCCGTGGACACACACGTAAAGCGTCTCGCGCACAAATTCGGCCTGACAAAAGAAGAAGGCCCAGACAAGATAGAGCGCGATTTATGCCTCCTGCTTCCCCAAAAAGACTGGTGGAATTTTTCCTATCGCCTCAAAGCGTACGGCCGCATATACAGCAAAGCGCATCAAAGAAATTCTGACGAAGACCCGATCAGTAAGCTACTCTAAGATTCCATCCAGGTTCACGTCGTATAAAATTTGTTCTTGTACAAGCCGGTATTTCACGACTTCTTTTGCGTCAAACCAAAGCGGAATCTCTCGCTCTGCTTCTTCCGGACTGTCGGAGCAATGGATCAAGTTTCGCACTGCGCGATTATCAACGCTGGATAGTTCATACGAATCAATCGTAAGGTCTCCGCGAATAGTTCCCACATCGGACGTTGTCGGCTCCGTGCCGCCTACGATTTTCTTCACTACCGCAACCGCCTGATTCCCTTCAATTACAACTGCCAGAACCGGTCCGGAGGTAAAGAAGGCGACATTAGATGAAATAATGTCTTTTCCATATTCAATCACTTCTTTCTCAATCGGCAATCCTTGGTTTTTTCGATCTTCACTAATGCGATTCCCCTTTGTCAAAAACCACGCCTCATCTTTGTTATAGTGCTTCCAGCATTGCTCTTCTTGCGGCACCAAAAACTTGAACGCAGTAAACTTCAGCCCTGTTCGTTCCAGACGGCTTAAGATATTCCCTACCAAGCCTCGCTGTACTCCGTCCGGCTTGATGATTACAAGTGTTCGCTCAATTGCCATATATATGTATATAAGTATCTGATTATTTATTCTTGATACATAATTCTTGCCAAAAACGCAAATCCGTTTTTCCACCACAAGAAACCATCCAAGAATCCCTATTATATGTAAAGCTCACCGTTCCATCCAAGTCGGTACGAAATATGGGAATCTCTTTCAGTCTGCCAAGCACCAGCTCGGTCGGATGCCCGTACGAATTATCCGCGCCTGCAGAGACCAGAGCTGCTATTGGGGACGCCGCGTTCACAAATGCCTGGCTCGTTGACGTCTTGCTCCCATGATGCCCCACCTTGAGCACGTCCACATCAAAGGCCCCAGACATAAGAGAGGCAAGCATCTGCCGCTCCACAGCCTCCTCCGCGTCTCCTGTAAGCAAAAAAGAAAGCGGCCGCGCATCGGATGCTTCCGGCAGCATATCCGCCCGCATGACAATCGATGCGTTATTTGCTTTCGTTTTGGAAATTCGCTCCCACTCCGTACCCGGAATGGGAGACATAATGCGAAGCGACAACCCTTTCATAGTAATTCTCTGCCCATACCAGGCAAACCGATACGGAATATGCTTTTCTTCCAGCATGCGCAAGAACTGCTGCTTCAAGTCAGTGGATGTCGCTGCATAGCGCGGCAAGAGCACCATGCCAACCTGATAAGAATTAAGCACATGCGTAAGCCCCTCTATATGATCCCGATCAAAATGCGTCGCCACTACCAGCTCTATCGTTCGATCATGCCACGGCATCTCTTCTCCAAGCCGGGTAAGCACCTGTGCACCGGGCCCGCCGTCTACCAGAACCTGAACGGGTCCATTCTGAAAAAATAGACTATCCCCCTGCCCCACATCGAGCATAGACATTGCCGGAGGCGGCAAAGGGATTGCGCTCAAGAACAACACTGCAGCAAGAAGAGCTCCGCTGATAATCCAGAAATACTTCATATCCAAAGCTGCCTGGCAGGTATGCGAAGTCGCTTCATAAGAATAACAATACCGCAAAAAAGAAGCGCGTAGGTCATTCCCACCGCCCAAAGCGGAAATTCTACCTGCTCAATATAACCGTACGGAACGCGAGAAAGAGATACGGCAATAAATACAATCCAGTTCATGAGAAGATGCGCAGGATATGCGAC
>CAZPRL010000028.1:0-7719 GCA_964589385.1 uncultured Candidatus Saccharibacteria bacterium
ACTTGTTATGTTGTGCCTACGGAACGCGAAGGAGAAGATCACGAGCGCCTTGCGCTCTTTGCCGCAACATCGGACGGATTTAAGATTGCGGAAGCGGATTTGCAGTTCCGTGGTCCTGGTGAATTGTACGGAGTTGCACAAACCGGCTTTGGAGATTTGCAGGTCGCATCGCTGTTAGATTACCCGATGATCATGCGGGCAAGGAAAGAAGCCGCTACCATATTGCAGAAAGATCCTGACTTGCTGAAATATCCCGTGTTGCAAAAAAAGGTGGCGCAAAAAAATGCGCTGGCTCATTTCGAGTAGAAATATCTCCACGGAAGAAGCGCGTCGTCTCCGGCGTACGCAACTCCGATGCGCTCCGATGCAAAGATGCCTTGCTGCGCAATGCGCGTTCCGTCGTCAGCGATAAAAAGTTCATCGCTTTTCGCAAGGGTGATTCCATTCTGTGCGCGGCTAATAAAAAATGCGCGGCATAATTTTCCCGGACCATCGGTTTTTTCTTGCGTATGCTGCATCGGAACAACTGCGCGAATAAGCACAGCTGCAGGAAAGTTTTCCACTTCTGTTACGACATTGAGGCAATGATACATTCCATAAATCATATACACGTATGCATATCCTGCAGGCCCGTACATGATTTCCGTGCGTTTTGTTTTTCCTTTTGATGCATGGCAGGCCTTGTCGTTTTCTCCTTGATAGCTTTCCACTTCGCAAATTCTTCCTTGCAAGATATCTTTTCCGATTTTGCGCACGAGAACTTTCCCCAACAAGTCTTTTGCAACTCTGTGGGTGTCGCGCGCATAAAAAGATTGTGGCAGCCGTTTCATAAATTGCATATACTTAACAATGGACATTCTATGGACATACCGCAACTGATTTTTCAGATAGCTATACTGTACGCTCCGGCAATGGTAGCGAATATGGCTCCGGTCTTTGCCGCTCGGTATAATATTATTCCATGGCTTAATAAACCAATAGATTTTGGATTACGGATGAGCGGCATCCGTATACTGGGAGATAATAAAACGGTTCGCGGATTTGTTTTTGGCATGATTGCAGGCGCATGCACAGGCGCGCTGGAGTCGTTCATCGTTTCTGCTGCGCCATTTTCTTCTTTGGGTTTTGCAATTGCATTCGGCGCATGGACCGGACTGGGTGCGCTTGCGGGAGATTCTGTAAAAAGTTTTTTCAAGCGCAGAAAAAAAATTGCATCAGGAACATCGTGGATGGTGTTTGATCAAATAGATTTTGTTGTCGGTGCGACAGTATTTGGATTATTTTTTATTCCTATTCCGCTTGTTGTTGCAGCATTTGCAATTGCAAGTGTCGGATTTGCATCGTATATTGTAAGTGTGATCGGAGTTGCACTGCATATAAAAGAAAAAGTGTGATACAATATTTGTAAATCGATATGAATGAAGTGTTTATTGGAGGGGAAACAGTTCATCACAAAAAAAATATTTTTGTGAATACATTTCATTTCGAATACTACATGTCGTTTGGGAGAGGAGGTGGTATCTATGCCAGCTAAGAAGAAAGCAAAGCGCAAGACAGCAAAGCGTCGTCCAGCAAAGAAGTCTGTTAAGAAAACAGCAAAGAGAAAGACAACGAAGAAGGCGACGAAGCGCAAAGCAACAAAGAAGAAATCCACCTCTCGCAAAAAGAAGCGATAGATAAAAGACCCCCGCTAGATATGCGGGGGATTTTTTATGAGAGCGTATGTTCCAGCGAGCGCAGGTATGCGTCGAAAAGTTTCTTTGTGAGCGAGTGTTCGCGCAGTGCGGCAACCATCGCATTTATTTCATCGGAAATTGCGCGAGAAACTCCCAGTGCGTGCAAAAGCCGCATGCGAGAATGATCGGAGGGCGCATCGCGGAAGTATTCCTGCAAAAGGCTGTGCCATGTTTGGATTTCCGGCACAGTATCGATAATAAGCTTTTCTTCCGGATGCACGCTTGATAGAACGCGCAGGACCAGATTCCAATCTTCAAATGACGGATAGAGAATTTCGTCTTCAAGAAGCTCAAATGCAAGCGGAAGCAAGGGGTGCCAGGGAAGCTTTTCAAATATCCGGTGCTCTTTTATATATACATCGCGCGTATCATCTATCCAGCTGTGGACTCGCATGCCCGTGATAAAGTCACTGCTTCCGATGAGCGAAGAGAGTCCGACCGGTTTTGGGTGCGTGGGGAAGCGTTGCGCGGACCCAATGCGATAAATATTTGGAAATAACGTGCCGACCCAGTACGAAGGATGGGATACCTTTTCTCCGACATACGATAAAAGTCGTGCCGCATATACCACATGTGCTATTTCTCCTGCCATCTTTCAAGTGTACCATGAGGAGTATGAAGCACGCCGTAGTATTTTTGCTCGCGATAAGCAGTATGGGCATGATGTTTGCGCCTCATGCATCTGCGCAGCGGCTGAATCAATACTTGGAAGATAAGGCGCTTACCGCTGCCCGTGTGGAGGTGTTCGTTCCGGGTGCGCCGGTACAGAATACGTGGTGGAAAAAGATTTGGTCCTATGTAGGTATCAGAACCCCGGTCCGCCTTCGACCGAAAGAAGGAACAGTTCTTACGGTAACTTCGAGTGCATATGCGTCATCGCCATACCAAACGGATTCGACCCCTTGCATTACCGCCGCCGGAACAACAGTACGGCCGGGCGTTGTGGCGACGAATTTTCTCCCATTTGGCACAGTGGTATCTATAGATGATAAGGAATATATTGTGGAGGACCGAATGAATTCTCGATATAGCGGCTATTATATGGATATTTGGTTTTCTTCCACAAGCGAGGCGCTCGAGTTTGGGCGCCAAAAAATGGATATCACGATCGTTGCATATAAGGAGGCCGGAGCGGAGATAAATCCGACGCCAACACCGACCCCAACGCCAGAGGCGCTGGCGGAAGGGGAGAGCACAATATGGGACTCGCTGTCATCAACAATAACAGCGCTCACTGGATTTCTGACGACAAAAACGTACAATAACCCTGATGCATATGATGTGGACTGTTCGAAATAGTTACGTAGTAGCAGGAATACTCGTGTTCTTTGCGCTCTTTTTGGCGCAGCCTGCGCGTGCTGCCAACGTACTGCTTGGCGAAGTGCGCATCGATGAATCTCGCGCCTCCGCGCTCAAGAAGGCCTCACTGCAGTTTGCTCATGGCAAAAAGACGTGGAAGCTTACGCCTGCGCAAGTGCAAAAACTGTACCGCACGCGAATTGCCAGCGATGGTTCCGTGCTGCTGCAGCTGAAGCCCGATGCGATCTATTCCTATCTAAACGTCAATATCTCTCCGAGCGTAAACGATTTGGGAGAGCAGAGCAGGTTTATATGGAATAACGGAACTGTTCTCATGACCAAGGGAGGCAGAAAGGGCAGTATTGTGGATGGAATAAAGACATCGCTTGCTCTGCGCAGTGCGCTTGCAAGCGGAAAGACTGCCGTCCCTGTTTCTATGAAAACGTATCGTCCGTCAGTATTTTCCGCATCGGATTTTGAAAAATTGAAGTTTCCCGACTTGCTTGCGACCGGAGAGACCAATTTTGCGGGCAGCCCAAGAAACAGAATTCACAATATTATTGTCGGAACCGAGAAGTTTAATGGAGCTATTGTCATGCCCGGAGAAGAATTTTCTTTCAATGCGTTCTTGGGGGAAGTAGATGAGAAAAACGGCTATCTGCCGGAACTCGTCATAAAAGATAACACCACGACTCCGGAGTTCGGAGGAGGCATTTGCCAGGTGTCTACAACGGCGTTTCGTGCTGCAATGCTATCAGGGCTTGAAATCACCTATCGGCGCAACCATTCCTATCCGGTGGCATACTATGGAGCTCCCGGATACGATGCAACCATATATCAGCCGGCACCGGATTTTCGATTCAAGAATGACATGAAAACGCCCGTAACGCTCAAAACAACCGTAATCGGATCTCGACTGCGATTTGAAGTGTGGGGCACAAGCGATGGGCGGGTGGTGAAGATTAATGGTCCATTTACGACAGAAAAGAAGCCGGACGGCTCTCTTACCGCTGCAGTGGCTCAAATTGTCACTCGCGCCGGCAAGACAATCAGAGAAGCGAACTTCGTTTCCAAATACCAATCGCCGGATAAATTTCCCGAAGCAAAAGCGGCAAACGGCGAGTAAAGTTGCATAATAATCAAATATGTGCGATAGTGGGCGTACGAGGGAACAGACGATTCAAACGCGACGTACGAAGCATTCGTTATTGAAGAGATCGAGCGTCAGAAGTAAAAGCGTTATGGCCTCGAATTTCAATAACGAAAGGTAGGTGAAGTAATATGAATTTTAATTCAGATCGTCCAATGTTTGACGCAACCTGTTCCAAGTGCGGAAAGGAGACGCAAGTCCCTTTTCAGCCGTCAGGAGATCGTCCAGTGTACTGTAACGACTGTTTCCGAGATATGAAGGGACAGCGCACAGGCGGAGGATTCGATGGAGGTTCTCGCCAGATGTTTGACGCAGTATGCGCAACATGCGGAACTCCAACACAAGTACCATTCCAGCCTTCAGAAGGCAGACCGGTATATTGCAGAGAGCATTACAAGCGAGACAACATGTAATACATGTGTTTCTAGAAAAATCCCCCTAGTAAATAGGGGGATTTTTTGTATGCTGAAACTAGTGGTGGCAAGGCAAGAATGTTCTTTTGACAAATAGAAAGGAGAGTATCGTGTTGCAAAAGAATGATGTACCGGAAATCTTGTTACGATTGGAGCGAATACCGATTGAAGAAGTAGACCAGCGAGATTGCGATGATCTCACAAAAGCGTTCTTCGCGTGGAGTGCGGGCGAAGAAAGCGAAAGAAATGAGAACTACGCAAAACGAGCACAGGTGATGCTAAAAAGAGTGCATGTATACATGCAAAGCAAGAAAAAGGACGCATAATCATGATCTCTGGCACAGCACGGAAATTCTTCCCATGGCGCGGACTATCTTCTTTATTCTAAGAAGACCCGCGCCATTCTTTTTTTGTTGACAGAGGTTATATTTCGCCGTATCTTTGCAGGTACTGAAACGATGGGAATTGCAGAACTTCTTTGATCTTTGAAAGAAAGGACTAAAGTCATGAACTCAAAAGAAGAATTCGAAAGGTTATTGCAGAAAATGTATCCGGATGATCCCAAGCGAAGAGAAACTATTTTATCCTTCGCCGGTGCTGCATGGAAAGACATTGGAGGAGAGACGGCCCGCAATGATTCTATGGAAAAAACGGTAGCGGGAGATATCGCAACGGACATTCGCTTCCATGAACCTCGCAGTCCTTATTTGCTGGTTCAAATCAAGGGTACAACTCTGGATACGGTAGACCTTTCCCCGGGACTTTATTGTATCGGCAGCCATCCGGTCAATCATATTGAGTTATGGGCGAGAGATCTCGCAGTATCTCGCATCCATTGCATGCTTGCAGTGAGCCCTGATAATCGCATTACGATATATGATCTCGCAAGTACGAATGGCACGCTCGTCAACGGAAAGTCCGTGACAGAGGAGGGGAGGGAGCTGCAATTTGAAGATCAGATTCGAGTTGGGGAGCATTATGTCCTCACGCTTTCTTAACCGCCGCCCCGCGTATTCACTTTTTAGAGTGAGTATCGCGGGTTTTTATTTTATTTTCAGTCCGATTGTTTCGCTCTTCGGCGCAGGGCAGTAGCGGGTAGGCTCTGTGCCCGGAACAAAGTATTCTAGTGTGCCGCCGGATTCTTTCGTTGCTTTCAGCCCAAGCCCCGGACATACGCGAATTTGAGCTACTTGGGATGGTACGGAAAATTCTTGAGTTGGCGTTGCTGCGGCATATGAAGTCATGAGCGTTTTCCAAAGCGGAACTGCGCCTACTGCGCCCGGCAGCTCTTCCATGGGCCTGTTGTCGCTGTTGCCGATCCATACGCCGATTGTCAATGAGGGAGTGTACCCGACCGTCCACGCATCGCGATAATCTTGAGTCGTTCCCGTTTTCGCTGCCGCCGGAAATGGAAGAACCAGCATGCGTCCAAAAGTTGGCGCTTGCGCGCGGGCATCGGACAGGATTGATGAAATAATAAACGCCACTTCTTCGCTGATAACTTGGCGTTTTTCGGGAACGGACCACGGCACTGCTTTTCCAAACTTATCTTCAATAGAGAGGATGAGTTGAGGAGGGCGATGCCATCCTTTATCCGCGAACACCGTGTACGCATTCGTGAGCTCAAGGAGCGAAACGGCTTCCGACCCGAGCGCAATCGATAAGTTATAAGGCGCATCCTTGGACAGAGTGGTAATTCCGAAGCGCTGCGCAAATGAGGCAACGCTGGACGGCCCAATTTTGCTGACGATATCTACGGACGGAACATTTAATGAATTGGAGAGGGCATAGCGAGCAAGTACACGCCCTCGATATCGCTTATTGTAGTTCTCCGGCTTGTACCCGTTTCCAAAATCAATCGGCTGATCCCGCAATACGGTGGCGGCCGTAAGCTTATGCTGCTGCAAACCGGCTGCATACACGATCGGCTTAAATGCTGATCCGGTTTGGCGCGGGGCAGCTGCCATATTGATTTTGCCAAAGCCGGGATGATTCCATCCGCGGCTGCCTACGAGTGCGCGCACTTCATTGCTTGCAGGGTCGATAGCTACTACTGCGCCATTGCTCGCCCCGCGGGATTCCAGGCTGGCTACATGCTCAGCGGCAGCTGCCTGTGCTTGTTCCTGCCAAGAGCGGTCAAGCGTAGTGCGCACTCGCAGTCCGGAGCGTACTACGTATTCAAGCGTGAATGTATTCAGGAGATGTTCGCGCACGAGAAAAGCGAAGTGTACAGCTGCGGTATTAACGGATGGCCTGCTCTCTGCCAAGTGCAAAGATTCATTGATAGCTTGCTTGCGCTGGTCCGGGGAAAGATATCCCGTCTCTTCCATCCGGCGCAATACATACATCTGCCGTCGAGTCGCCATGGCGGTATTGCCCGAGATGGGGGAAAGAGAAGTGGGTGCCGGCAAGATGCCGATTAACAAACTGGCCTCTGCCACGGTAAGCTGCGATGCCGGTTTATTAAAGTAGGTTTGCGCCGCCGCTTCAATGCCGTACGCGCCTTCTCCGAAATAGGCGATGTTCAGGTATACGTCTAAAATATCTTCCTTGCTAAGCCGCCGTTCAAACTTGAGGGCGAACACCGCTTCTTGGTATTTGCGCAAAAAATTCTTTTGCGGATTGAGCAGAAGATTCTTGACCAGCTGCTGGGTAATCGTGGATCCGCCGAATCCCAGGGTTTTATATTTGAGATCAAGATATATCGCTCGAGCGATGCCCTTCGGCGAAACGCCTCGATGCCGGAAAAAATTTTCATCTTCCGCCGCCACCAGCGCTTGCACCACATGGTCGGGAATATCGCGGTAGGGAATAATTGCTTTCCGCCCGGGAGCATCAAAGGTGAAAAACTCGTTGCCTTCCCGATCAAGAAGCGTAACTCCTGTGGTATTGAGATGCATCATTTCGTCCTTGCTGATAACTTCCAGCGATCGATACGTGCGTATGGTGACAGCGCTCAATACTAATGCGCCAAGGGCAATCGCCACGCCGATAACAAAGAGAAAATTTGAAAAATAGATGCGCACTTGCTTCCATGATGCAGATAAAACAGCTGCTTGGAAAGCCAAGTAGTGTCAGATGGCGCTGACAGTGTGTATCGTTGCAGCCCGCAGCCCGTAAG
>CAZPRL010000029.1:0-7701 GCA_964589385.1 uncultured Candidatus Saccharibacteria bacterium
TTTCCGGAGAGAAAATTGATGTTATTCAATGGGACGAGGATACTGCCAGATTTATCAGCAATGCGCTTTCCCCTGCCCGCATTATTGCGGTGGATACGTTTGCAGAGGAAAAGCGAGCGATCGCACATGTAGAAGAGGATCAATTGAGCCTTGCTATTGGAAAACGAGGACAAAACGTCCGCCTTGCCGCAAAGCTATCGGGATGGAGAATCGATATCGTCAAAGCAGGAGAAGAACAAGCTGTTGCAACGGAAGAAGCTTCGGAGCCTGCAGCGCCCGCGCCGGAAGAAAAACCCGAATAGCACCTATGGAAGTTACCATTACCCCCAACAAGGAAAAATCCGAGGTTGAGGTTTCCGTTCAGGTTCCTCAAAAAGACTTTTACCTATTCGTAGAACGCTCTGCAAAGAAGCTGTCGGAAGATACCGCCATCAAAGGCTTTCGTCCAGGCAAAGCGCCTGCGCACATGGTCATCGAGGCCTTTGGAGCAGACCGCGTCCTTCATGAAGCTATGGATCAGGCAATTCCGTATTTTTTTGCAAAAGCGGTAACAGAGGAGAACGTAGAGGTTGTGCACCGGCCTTCTATATCGGTTGAGGAAATCGGCCTTGATGTTCCATTCCGATTCCGAGCTGTCGTAGAGGTTATGCCTGAGATCACTCTCGCGGACCCTGCTGCATTGTCTATTACAAAACGAGACGTTGCTGCAACAGATGACCAAGTGGAATCGGAAATCAAGCATTTGGCAAAAATGCGCAGCACGCTTGCGCAAGTTGACCGAGAAGCAAAGACATCCGATGTTGTAACCGTGGATTTCCAGGTAAAGATCAACGGAAACGTCATTGAAGGGGGCGAAAGCCGTAACCACCCTATTCCTATCGGCGAGGGACGATTCGTACCCGGATTTGAAGAGGGGCTTATTGGCACGAAGGCGGGAGATGATAAGGTATTTCCTGTTACGTTCCCCGAAGATTACGGCAAACACGACTTGCAGGGGAAGCAGGCGGAGGTCTCCGTACACGTCCATAGCGTCCAAGAGCGCACTATGCCTGAAATTACAGATGAATTTGCAAAGACTGTCGGCAAATTCTCCGACCTTGCCCAGCTGCGAAACGAACTGAAGAAAAACATGGAAGAAGAACTTGCCGCCAAAGAGCAAGAGCGCTACATGGGAGAACTTGCGGAAACACTTACGAAGAAATCTACCTTTAGCTTCATTCCTCCCTCTCTCATTGAATACGAGATCGATCGGCGAATGGAAGAGTTCTCCAACATGCTTGCATACCAGCAGAAAACGATGGAACAATACCTTATAGAACAAAGCACTACCAGAGAAAAGATGCGAGAAGGCATGAAAGAATCTGCGGAGAAACAAGTGCGAATCGGCCTCACGCTGCGAAAACTAGCACAAGAGCACGATGTTACTGTGTCAGAAGAAGAAATAACCGAGGAAGCGAATAAGCAGCTGGCTCACTTCGCCACCGCAGACCATGCTCATAAAGACGTGAATCCGAATGAACTTCGCGAATACGTCCAAAGTACGCTGAAGAACAAAAAAACGCTCGATCTTCTAAATTCTCTCGCAAACAAAAAAGCATAGGATTATACTTGTACTATTATTTCCTAGTACAACTCTATTTTCTTATGAGCTATTTAGTACCAACCGTTCTCGAGAAATCACAATTCGGAGAACGAGCATACGATATTTATTCCCGCCTCTTAAAAGAGCGCATTATTTTTCTTGTTGGCGCAATCGACGAGCATATGGCCAACCTCGTGGTTGCACAGCTGCTGTTCCTCGAGCATGAAGACCCGAAGAAAGATATTATTCTCTATATCAACTCCCCAGGAGGGCAGGTAACTGCGGGCATGGCCATATATGACACCATGCAGTTTGTAAAACCCGACGTCTCAACGCTCTGCTTTGGTATTGCAGCAAGCATGGGCGCCGTATTACTCGCCGGAGGGGCAGAAGGAAAGCGCTTGGCGCTTCCAAATGCAGAAGTAATGATCCACCAGGTCATGGGAGGGGCGGAAGGACAAGCATCCGATATCGAAATAAGCGCACGGCATATCTTAAAGACAAAGGATAAGCTAAACCACATTTTAGCCCAGCATACAGGCCAAAATCTGAAAAAAGTGGAAAAAGATACCGATCGGGACTACTATATGTCTTCAGAGGAAGCGAAAGCATACGGCTTGATTGACGATATCGTTTCAAAGACGTGAATTCCTCTATCCTTCACTTTATGACTTATCATTACCATTATGGAACTATCAGCATTTTTGCCCATTATAGGGGCAGCAATTATTGGAATTGGAGCGGGATATTACATCCACCAACAACGCTCTTCGAACAAAGCGGGCAAGCTTGACGGCAAAATAACGCAGAAGCTTGCGGAAGCGAAGGAAAAAATCCAAACTCTTCGCGAAGAAGCGGAAAAACAATCATCAGAAATACGGGAAAAAACAGAAAAAGAGCTCGACCAGCGCCGCAGCCAGATTCTTGAGCTGGAAACGCGCGTGGCACAACGGGAAAAAACGCTTGAAGAGAAGCTGCAATCCGTTGAGTCCAAAGAAGAGGATATATCAGAAGCGCGTCAGCAGCTCGAACATGAGCGTGAGAAGCTCATAACCATGCAAGAAGACGAGCAAAAACGGCTTACGGATATTTCCGGCCTTACAACAGAGCAGGCCAAAGAGCGCGTCATTAAGATTGCGGAGGACTCCATGAAAGAAGAGATTGTACGCCGCGTACGCAAAATAGAGCAAGAAGGAGAACACCAGGTTGAAGAGAAGGCCCGAGATATCCTTTCTCTTGTTATCCAGCGATATGCATCGTCTCACGTTGCGGAGAATTCAACTTCATACGTGGATGTGCCAGACGAATCCATGATCGGAAGAATTATCGGCAAAGAAGGACGCAATATCCAGCACTTGGAGCGTCTCACAGGCTGCGAAATCGTCATCGACGAAACGCCAAATTCTATCATGGTTTCCGGGTTCTCGCCCGTACGAAGGCAGGTAGCGAAAAAGGCGATTGAAGCGCTCATGAAAGACGGAAGAATCCACCCGGGGCGCATTGAAGAGGTTATTGAAGAAGCGAAGAAAAAAATCAATGAAGACATTCGAGAGGCCGGAGAGGCTGCCGTATACGACTTGGGCATCGTTGATTTCCCTCCGCAGCTCGTATCTCTTGTCGGCCGCATGAAATACCGCACCAGCTATCGACAAAACATCCTGAAGCATAGTTGGGAAGCCGCAAGAATCGCCATCATGCTTGCAGAAGAGCTCGGAGCGAATGTTACCATCGCCAAGAAAGCTACGCTGCTCCATGATATCGGAAAAGCCATCGACCACGAAGTGGAAGGAAACCACGTAGAAATCGGGGAAAAGATTATGAGAAAATTCGGCATCGATGAAGCTATTATCAAAGCGGCGGCGGCGCATCATGAGGATTATCCGTTCGACACGCGCGAAGCGATTATCGTACAGGTTGCCGATGCAATTTCTGCTGCTCGACCGGGAGCTCGAAAAGAAAACGTAGGAGAATACGTAAAGCGCATGGAGGACTTAGAGCAGATTGCGACCAGCTACGAAGGCGTAAAGAAAGCCTATGCAATTTATGCGGGGCGAGAAATCCGCGTGTTTGTGGAACCGAGGGAAATCGACGATTTGGCGGCAATTACGCTTGCACAAAACATTGCAAAACAAATAGAGCAAGAGCTCACGTATCCGGGAGACGTAAAGGTAAATGTTATTCGAGAGATACGAGCGGATGCGCTAGCGAGGTAACATACCGACTATGGCTTCCCCATCCCAACGCATCGGACTCCACGTATCGACTGCGGGAGGAGTGCAGAATGCGCCGGATAATGCGAAAGCGATGGGCGCGGAGTGCTTCCAGTTTTTCTCCCGAAGTCCGCGCGGAGGCGGAGCTGCTCCTATTTCGGACGAGCAGGCGGCTGCGTTTCGTGAAAAATCAGAAGCGTACGGCTTCGAAAGCTATATCCATACTCCGTACTATATTAATTTCGCATCGAAAAATAATAAAATCTATCACGGATCCATCAATGCGGTACGCGAAGAATTGATCCGCGGTACGAAGCTTGGCGTGAAGTACGTGGTAACCCACATGGGAAGCGCAAAGGATCATATCACCGATACCAAAAGCTCCGAAGTTCCTCCTGAAGCTCTCGCACAGGCGATAGAAGGACTCAAAAAAATCTACGAAACGGACGAAGAACTTACTACGAAACTTTTGCTGGAGATTTCCGCAGGGGCCGGGGCAGTATTGGGAGATTCGTTTGGCGAGCTGGTAACGCTTCTTGAAGGACTAGGGCGAGATGACACTCACATATGCCTTGATACATGCCATTTATTCGCTTCAGGATACGATATACGCACGAAAGAAGCGTTGGGGGACACTATGGCGGATTTTCGGAAAACAATCGGCATAGACCAATTACGGCTTGTTCACATGAATGATTCTAAAAAAGAACTCGGAAGTCATCGCGACCTGCATGAGCATATGGGAATGGGAGAAATCGGGGAAGAAGGAATCAAAGCCGTGCTTGCTCATCCGGATTTTCAAAACGTGAACTTTATCCTCGAAACAAAGCATGATGCATATATTGAACAAGACTTGAATTTTTTAAAGAAGAATCGTACATGACAGCCGAGGAAAAAGAAGCGGCGCTTCGCCTATTGAACGAAGAGCAGCTTGCATACTGCATAGAGCACAGCCATTTGCACGAAGGAACCACGCAAGCCGTTCCGGGAAGCGGAAATCCCGATGCCGATATTATGTTTATCGGGGAAGCTCCGGGCAAAAAAGAAGATGAGACAGGCGTGCCTTTTGTGGGAGCTGCGGGAAAGCTTCTTTCGGATCTCTTGGAATCTATAGGATTAAAGCGAGAAGATATTTTTATTGCAAACGTCATCAAGCACCGTCCACCAGACAATCGAGACCCGCTTCCGGAGGAAATAGACGCGTATCGTCCATGGCTTGCCGGGCAAATTGATATTATCGACCCGAAAATAATCGCCACACTTGGACGCTTTTCCATGGATTTTGTTCTTGGATCCGGATACTCCATTTCAAAAATACACGGCCAACCGAAAAGGAAAAATGGCAGGGTCATTGTACCTCTCTATCACCCTGCCGCAGCGCTCTATTCCGGCAATTTGCGCCCGGCGCTTTTCGAGGACTTTCAGAAAATCCCGAAGATTATAGAGATAGTGAGGGAGGAACAAGAACGTGCAGCAACAAAAGAAATTGCAAAGTCCGCAGAAGAGCAAAAACGCTTGCTCTAAAGGACAAAAGACTTTATTGTAGCTATACGCTCAGGTGGCGGAATTGGTATACGCGCAGCCTTGAGGTGGCTGTGAGAGCAATCTCGTGCAGGTTCAAGTCCTGTCCTGAGCACCGGGCGATTAGCTCAGTGGTAGAGCAATTCGTTTACACCGAAAAGGTCGGGGGTTCGAATCCCTCATCGCCCACAGCGCCGCGGTAGCTCAGTGGTAGAGCGCAGCCCTGAAGAGGCTGGCGTCGACAGTTCAATTCTGTCCCGCGGCACAGTGCGGGTATCGTATAGTGGCTATTACACCTGGTTGCCAATCAGGAGACACGGGTTCGACTCCCGTTACCCGCTCTAAACTATGTATAAAGGCCCATTAGGAATAGGTGTGGATGTAGTCATTAGAAATAATGAAGGTAAGTTTTTATTGCATCAACGTTCTGATGATAAGTCCTGGGGCATGCTTGGAGGATGGGTTGAAAAAGGTGAAACACCTGATCAGGCTGCTATTCGTGAAGTAAAAGAAGAGGCGGGGATTGATGTTACGCTTGAACGCTTAGCTCATGTTCAGGTACGTACCATAGGGACTGTTCATTTAACGTATATCGGTCATGCAAAGAGCGATGATATTCAAAAATCTTCCGAAAGCTTACAGGTAGCGTATAAGTCTTTTAAGGAAGTGCCTACATGGCATGCTGACCATAAAGAACGCATTGAAAAGTCTTTAGAAGCATAAAAGGTTCGAATCCTGTCCACGAAGGAGCTCATTCAGGTATACTAAAAATATGACCGACAACCTCACGGAAAAGCATTGTAAGCCGTGCGAAGGCGGAATACCCCCGCTTACACGAGAAGAATTTACACCCATGCTTTCTCAAATAGACGCCGCATGGCAGGTTATTGACGATAAGAAACTGCATCGAGAATTCGAATTTCCTACGTTTATGGACGCTATCGGCTTTATTAATAAGGTAGCCGACATATCTGAAGCAGAAGGGCATCATCCTGACATCCAAATCCACTACAAAAAGGTTATTATTGAGCTTTGGACGTTCAAAATTAACGGCCTTTTTGATAATGATTTTATTTTGGCCGCTAAGATAGATCAGATAGCAACCAAAAACACCTAAAAGCAAAAATATAGCTCAAATAGCCTTAAAATGCCCTAAAAAGGGCATTTTTTGATGTGTGCACGCCCACCCATGATATAGTCCTTGACATTTTCTGTGGTTATGCTATAGTGTCCTGTTTCGCCTGATAGATCTTATTCTATCAGGCTTTTTAGTTGCCCAAATTTTGGCAGCCCCTCATAAAGCGAGGCGTTGATTCTTAAGATTTCCTATGACTTTACGAAACATCTTAGGACACAAACACCTTACAAACACCATTCTTGCTGCTACAGCTATCGCTACTATTTCAGTCCCTCACGAGGCGCTTGCATTCGCATTGCCATCCCTCCCCCCGGAAATTACGCCCAATGTTGAATTCGCCGCTAAACCAGCAATGTCCGGCGGATACCTTTCTACTACCGTAGTTGCTTCTTCCTCGCCGATTACTACGCCAAGCACTATCGTAAACAAGAAAACTGTTCGCACCCGAGCCCCGAGAGGGCCTCTTACAGAACCTGTTATCCTTGAAGGTATCGCCAGCTATTACAGCCGTGCAGGATGCCTTGGATGCAACCCTCTCTTTGTAATGGCAAACGGCCAAGTACTTGATGACAACGCTCACACAATGGCAATCGGAGCCCACTTGAAGCATCTTGTCGGCTACCAGGCAAAGGTTACAAACCTAGCAAATGGACAGTCTGTCGTTGTGCGCATTACCGATACAGGGGGATTCTACCAAGATAAATACGGAAACCGCGTTGCCGATCTTACGATTGGTACAAAAACTGCCATCGGAATGAAAGGCGGTCTTGGAAAGGTTCGAGTGGAAGTGTTCTAACCGCGTAACCCCTTGCTCCTTGCGCGGGGTCACTCGACAGAATCAACATCGCCGGCACTTGCCGGCGATGTTATTTTATGCTATAATGAATTCAATAGATGAAGCATTCAAAAACAAACATAAACACATATATTGTTCAATTTAGCGCCTCTCTCTTGGTTGGAGTCATCTCTGTTGTATACGCTTACCCAGCGCCAGCCCTGGCGTTCTCGAACCAGATTAGTCCCGCTAGCTTAAACTTTGGATATGGAATCTCTCTCGATGTTGTCGCAAGTGCATATTCATCTACCCCTGACCAAACAGACGCCTCCCCGTTTATAACAGCAAGCGGTACGCATGTACGACAAGGCGTTGTAGCATCTAATTTTCTTCCGCTTGGCACAAAGATACGCATCGAAAATGAGGAATTTGTAGTAGAAGACAGAATGAACCCCCGATACAACGATGTCCGCAT
>CAZPRL010000030.1:0-7692 GCA_964589385.1 uncultured Candidatus Saccharibacteria bacterium
TCGCTATAGGCGCGTAGCTTGTGCGGTGGTGCTCCGTTATTCCATGTATTGCCAAGGCATCCATGTGCTTTTTTGCTCCGTACCCTTTATGGGAATCAAAACCGTAAACAGGGAAGCTTTCGTGGAGGGCTTTCATGGCTGCATCTCGGGCAACCTTTGCAAGGATGCTCGCTGCCGCTATTGAATACGAAAGTTGGTCGCCCTTGATAAGCGAGAGAGAATAAATGGTTGGATGAATGGAAGCGCTGGTGCCATCGACTATGAGCATGTCCGGCAAAATTCCCAAAGAATCAATGGCGCGGCGCATCGCCATGTGCGAAGCGTTGCGAATATTATGAGTATCAATCTCCTCAACGCTTGCTATTCCAATTGCCCAGAAAGCGGCATTTGCCTTGATAAAATCAGCTGCCCTCTCTCTTTGCTTTGCTGATAATAGTTTGCTGTCGCGAATAGGTATCTTTTTCTGCTGTTCAATAATTTTCTCGCATGCTGACGATGAAAATATCACAGCTCCTGCAACAACCGGCCCTGCAAGTGCGCCCATGCCCGCTTCATCCAGGCCCGCGATATGCCGTATACCGTTTGACCAGTATTCTTGCTCAATCGAAAACGTAGGGGTAATAACCACAGGTGTCCTTGGCAGGAATCGAACCTACGACACCTCCCTTAGGACGGGAGTGCTCTAATCCACTGAGCTACAAGGACTCGTACAGGTAGTGTAGTATCTCCTCTTGCGTTTGGCTATATCTCACGGCATGATTCCCCATATGTCTTCATCATCAATGTCCCCATTTAGGAAGGATTCCTTAAGTAAAAATATCGGCGCTATTTTACTCGTTATCTTGCTTGTTAGCATGGTATTTACCATATATGGCCGTCCGGTCGACAACACAAGAGACGTGAGTTTATCGCAAGTGGTAGATGAGATATCGAAAAACAATGTTTCGAATATCACGGTTGATCAAAGCGATATGATTATTACTCTGAAGAGCGATTCCTCTCAAAAATTGATCGCTCAAAAGGAAAACGATGCCTCCGTGACTGATACGCTGAAAAATCTTGGCGTCTCAGACGAAGCGCTGCGTCGTATTGAGCTGACCGTAAAGAAACCATCCGGACTCTCCTTCTGGACTGCAGCGCTTGCTCCGGTAATCCTCCCTTTTATCCTCCTTGCCTTCTTCTTGTGGTTTATGATGCGCAGTGCGCAAAATATGGGAAATCGCGCAATCTCCTTCGGGCAGACCACCGCAGGACCCGTTCAGCATGGAAAGAAAAAGAAGACAACATTTGCTCAAGTTGCAGGAAATGCAGAGGCAAAGCAGGAATTAGTGGAAATAGTGGAGTTCCTAAAGCATCCGAAGAAGTTTCAAGATATTGGAGCTCGCATTCCCAAGGGCGTTCTGTTGATAGGAGCTCCCGGTACGGGCAAAACTCTTATGGCTCGAGCTGTTGCCGGAGAAGCCGGAGTTCCCTTTTATAGCATTTCGGGTTCTGAATTCGTAGAAATGTTTGTCGGGGTGGGTGCGTCCCGCGTACGGGACTTATTCCAAAAGATAAAGCGCAATGCCCCTGCTATTTTATTTATTGATGAATTAGACGCCGTAGGACGCCATCGAGGAGCGGGACTGGGCGGCGGACATGACGAGCGAGAGCAGACGCTTAACCAAATTCTGGTTGAAATGGATGGATTTGAGCAAACGGACAACGTGATTGTGCTCGCAGCAACCAATCGTCCTGATGTGCTGGACCCCGCATTGCTTCGTCCCGGGCGTTTTGATCGCCAAGTGACCATGGAATTACCGGATATTAAGGATCGAGAAGAAATCCTTGTTATCCACGCGGCAAAAGTGCCAATGGAAAAGGATGTTGATTTGCGGAATATCGGAGAGCGCACGCCGGGGTTCTCGGGGGCTGACTTGGCAAACCTGGTAAACGAGGCGGCAATATTCGCTGCACGGGAAAATAAGAAAAGAGTTTCCCAGCACCACATAGAAGAGAGCATCGAAAAGGTTATCCTGGGACCGGAAAAGCGCAGCAAGGTATACACGAAGAAAGAAAAAGAGCTTACCGCGTATCACGAAGCCGGACATGCCATTGTCGCCTACTACACTCCCGATTCCGATCCGGTTCGCAAAATATCGATCATTTCTCGCGGGTCTGCCGGCGGGTACACGCTCAAGCTTCCGGAGGTAGATAAGCGTATGTATACAAAGACAGGGTTCCTAAGCGAACTTGCAACCCTGATGGGCGGATATACCGCAGAGCTGTTCAAGTACAAAGAGCTAACCACCGGTGCAAGCAACGACTTAATGAAGGCGACCAAGCTGGCTCGACGTATCGTAACGCAGTTTGGAATGTCCTCTCTGGGCCCTGTCACGTATGGGCAAGGAGAGCATGAAGTATTCTTGGGAAGAGATATAAGCGAATATCGCGAATATTCCGAAAAAACCGCTTCATTAATTGACGAAGAGGTTTCCGGAATCTTGAAAGATGCTCAAAAGCGCTCGCATGAAATTATCCTACAGTATGCAGATAAGCTGGAGCTTATCGCAAACCGCTTGATCGAAAAGGAAACTATAGGCCAGAAAGAATTTGCTGATCTTATGGGCGGAGAAGATCCTGATATTCTGAAAGAAGAATCCGAAACAAAACCAAACCCTTCTATTCCAAGCCCCGCAGGGGCAGTTGCGTAACAATGTATATAAAGGTGCGCACGAGAAGGATCGAACTTCTGGCCCCCACAATGTCAATGTGATGCTCTACCACTGAGCTACGCGCGCATTGTCCGTACTGTAGCCAAATATGGCGTAGTATGCAATAAATAAGGACACAGGCCTATAGCTCAGTGGTAGAGCGGTACTCTTATAAGGTACATGTCGCAGGTTCGATCCCTGCTAGGCCTACTGATTTTGCGGTTATTCAAACCGAAGCGCTTCAATAGGGTCCTTATTCGCTGCTTTTCGGGCTGGATAAATGCCGAATACAAGCCCGATTGCCGTTGCAACCCCCACGCCGAGGATTATTCCGAATAGAGGAAGGCGGAAAGGCCAATCAAGATTGAACTGCGTTTGGGCAACGGTGCTGACTAGCGCTGCAAGCAAGATGGCGATCGTGGTGCCAATAATTCCCCCCATTGCCGTCAGTATGAGAGATTCTATGAGAAATTGGCGAAGAATATTCTTATTCGTAGCTCCAAGCGCCTTGCGCAACCCGATTTCCTGCGTTCTTTCCGTGACTGAAACAAGCATGATATTCATAATCCCGATTCCGCCCACGATAAGGGATATAGAGGCCATAGCTACAAGAAAAATCGTAAGTACTTGAGTGATGGTACCTACCCGCTCAACAATATCTTTCTGTGCAACTACAAAGAAATCATCTTTCTCCGGGTCTGTGATGCCATGGGTTTCGCGCAGAGTAGCTTTTATATCTTCCGATACCTGATCCACATCTGCGTCGCTCTCTGTGCGAATAAAGAGCTCATGAAAGTAGGTAACGCCAAGAAGCGATCGCTGTGCTGTCGTATAAGGAAGAATTGCAACCTCGTCTACGTTAAACAGGCTTACTTGCCCGCTTGCCGGCAGTATGCCAACCACTTTCAGTTTCTGCCCTCGCACTGTAACAAATTCTCCCAAGGCATCGGAGTCTCCAAAAAGTTCTTGCTTTACTTTTGAGCCGATAACAATTACTTTTGCCTGTTCCCGCACATCATCATCGGTGAAAAAAGACCCTTCTTCCGGGTAAACGGCGAAAATTTCTCCCAGTGCGTTCGGGGTCCATCCAAATACCGTGGCGCGATAGATATTCTCCTGGTAGGAAATAGAGCCGGGTACGAGCATCGCAGGCTCAATGGAAATAACTCCCGGTACGTTGGCGGGTTTTTGAAGCGCTTCCATATCCCGTATCTTTAAAGAATCCGAAAGAATCGTTTCGGCAACATCGGAAGGACCGGTCGGCTCCCTTCCTGGTCGAACGATAATGCTGTTTGCTCCAATGCTTTCTACCTGGCTTAAGATAAGCTCTTGTGCGCCTTGTCCTAGAGATATGACAAGCACGATTGCCACAATACCTATCACAATGCCCAAAATCGTAAGAAGAGAGCGTCCGAGATGCGCACGGAGCGCATTGAGAGATGTTTTTATTGTGCTTAGGGTGTTCATTTGCGGTAATGGGTATGTTTTTCTTCGCTTTGAGTATCCGTTATGATTTGCCCGTCTCCAATGGTAATGATGCGATTTGCAAACGCCGCCGCAGAGCTCTCGTGAGTAATAACTACGATAGTTCTCCCCTGCTTGTGAAGTTCATCGATAGTATTCATGACTTGTTGGCCCGTTTTAGAGTCGAGGTTTCCTGTTGGCTCGTCTGCAAAGATAACTTTTGGGTTAGTAACGAGCGCTCGAGCAATAGCAACGCGCTGTTTTTCTCCTCCCGAAAGCTGGCTTGGCAGATAGCCCAATCGATGGCTCATATTCACATGAGCAAGCGCTTCTTTTGCCCGAGACGCATGTTCTTTTTTTGGAATATGAGAGTAGTGCAAAGGAAGCATCACATTTTCCAGTACAGAGGTTCGTGCAAGCAGATGAAATGCCTGGAACACGAATCCAATTTTTTCATTTCGCAGTCTCGCAAGCGCTTCGTCGGGCAAAGCAGCAATATTCTCTCCTGCAAACATATGGGTGCCGGAAGTGGGCCTATCGAGGAGTCCGAGAATATGCAGGAGCGTTGATTTTCCGGATCCGGAAGGCCCCATAATAGATGCAAATTCCCCCTCTTGAATGTCTAGTGAGATACCATGAAGTATCTCGGTCGATGTTTCTCCTTCGCCGTACGTTTTCTTTATGGAGCGAAGCTCGATGAGGGCCATGTTATGGAGTGATAACAATCTCTCCTTCAGAAAGACCGGATACAACTTCTACGATGCCATCAGATCCCACAAGCCCAGTAGTAACTTTCCGCTCTTCTTCAGAATTATCCTGCTTTTGGATTTTTAAGAACTCTTCTCCCTGCTTCGTAATAATCGCTCGTCGCGGGACACCAAGGACATGATCTTTCTTTGCCACGTGCACAGTAATATTTGCAGTAATGCCGGGGCGCAGTTCAGGAAGAGGGCTTGAAGAAGAAAGCGTAACTTTAAACGTCGGAACGCCTTGGATGATAGTTGCGGAAGGGTCTATGCTCTCAATTGTGGTAGAGATAGTGCCCGCAGATTGCATTGCGTCGAATGTAATATCCGCTGAAAGACCGGTAGCAAGGGAAAGGGCATCTGTTTCCGGAACATCCGCTGTAATGATAATATCCGACACTGTTTCCAGAGTCAGGACAGGAGCTCCGGCGCTCGCAAGCTCCCCTATTTCAAGAGATTTTTTCGTAATCACTCCGGCAAAAGGAGCGCGAAGAAGGCTTTTTGATGACTTCAGCTTCGCAAGCTCTTCCAGTGCCCCAAGGGAAGAGACGCCAGTATTGGAAATGCTCGCCTGAATCGTATTAGTATATTGTGCGTATGCAAGATCTGCAGATTTTTGGGATGCGTCGTTTGATTTTTCCGTGCTTTTCAGGCTCGTTTCCAATGCTTTTTGCGCTGCTTTATATGCAGATTCATTCGCCAGTACGGTAGAATATGCAGCCCGCGCTAATGAAGAATCATCTCCTGACTCATCTGCTTTCGCGCTATGCACTTCTTTGGATTGATCCCATGCCTTCTTTGCGTCTCGGACTGTTTGGCGCTTTTGTTCAGTAATCTTGGCGTTTTCTTCTTTCGTGTTTTTCAAGTCTTCAACAGCCTTTTGCCAGCTTATGTATTCAAGGGATGAAGAACTTGCTTTATCCGCCTGTGCCTTCGCAAGCTCTAATTGAACGCTCTCGGCATTCAAAAGTGCCAATCGCTGGCCTTGTACGACTTTATCTCCCACATTCGCATACATATTCTGGAGAGCTCCGGTAAGCTCAAATGCAAGATCCGCCGATTGCTTTGCCGTAGCTGCGCCGCTGAATGCTATATCTTTTGTAATAGTTTGGTATTCGGCGGTGACTGTTCGCGTGGGCTTTTCCAGGTTCCCAGCCATGATTCTCCAGCCGATAAAGCCTGCAATCAATACAATGATGAGTCCTCCTATTGCCCATTTGATCCAGGTTCTCATATCCTCCGCAGTGTAGTATAAGGTGGCTTTTTATGCCAATATGCGTATAATAGAGCCCTATGAACAGAATTCTTGCAGTTTTAGAAGAATCAAGCGGACAAAGGCTTGATGTGTTTTGTGCCTCTGGTATGCCGGAGTATTCTCGTTCCGCTATCCAAAAAGCCATTAAGGAAGAGAAAATACTCGTTAATGGGGTTCCCGCAAAACCAAGGCAAGCTGTAAAAACGGGCGATACCATACAGGTTGATATCATGGAGGCTCAAGCTCTTGCCGAAGAGCCGCCCCTCGCAGAGTTGAACATTCCTATTGTTCATGAGGATCGTGACGTGGTGGTTATAAATAAGCCGGCTGGAGTTGCAGTGCATCCCGGTATTGGCGTCCGTTCCGAGACAATTGCGGGCTGGTTTGCGAAGCGATATCCCGATGCGGTCGGCGTTGGGGAAAATATGGATCGTCCCGGGATTGTTCATCGGCTGGATAAAGATACGAGCGGAGTCATGATTCTTGCAAAGAATGATCATGCCTATGAGCACGTAAAGAATCAATTCAAGAGCAGGAGAGTAAAAAAAGAATACCTTGCGCTGGTGTTTGGCGTTCCGGGAGGAAAGGATGGCAGAATTACGAGACCGCTTACCCGAAGCCGCCGCAATCCGATGCGGCGCACGGTAGTAGACGAGAAAGATCTTGCTTCGCTCAAGCTGCGCAAGGCCCATAAAGAAGCAGCTACGGAATGGCAGATAGAAAAAAAGTTCGGAACGTCGTATGCCCTTCTGCGCGTGCTTCCTTTTACGGGAAGAATGCATCAGATACGCGTACATATGCACTTCCTTGGGTATCCGATTGTCGGAGACCAATTATATACGTTTAAACGCAAGAAACAGCCCCAAGGCGCTCGCCGCCAAATGCTGCATGCGGAGAAGCTTACTATTGAACTTCCAAGCGGCAAGAAAAAAGTATTTATCGCTCCTCTGCCGGAAGATTTCCAGGAAGTAATTGCTTCACTGTCATCCCGGGCTTGACCCGGGATCCACGTCGCGTGTGCCCGAAGACATATACAACGAATTAATTGCAGAAGGATTTGAGCGAGTAGAGCGCGATGATCGTCTACTTGATGTGTTCCCAAATGAAATAAGCGAAAAAGGCATTGAGCTATGGGATAAATGGAGCGAAGATTCCGTAGAAATTATCCGCATTCATATACCCAAAGGCAAAAAAGGAATAACTCGAAGCACGTTTTCTCGAAAGGATATTGAGGAAGCTCTCAAGAATAATCAAAAAATGCAGTTGGCGTAGTGCTCTATTCTTGAATTAGTCCGAACCGCTTTCGCCGCCTGCGACGGAGCCGCACGAATGACAATTTCAAGGTTTTCTTTGGCGGAGTTAGGATTACTGAAATTCGGTAGAATTTCAGTCTTAGCGGCAAAGTCTTTGTTCTTTTAAATTCAAAATGAAGAAGCCCACCAGAGGTCCGAAGACGTGGTGGGCTGTAGTTGTGTAGCGCGCGATCATGACGTTCTAATCGCTTATTGCAACACCGAGGAGAACTCCGGCGGCG
>CAZPRL010000031.1:0-7613 GCA_964589385.1 uncultured Candidatus Saccharibacteria bacterium
AGAGAAAATGGACCGACTGCGCAAAGAACGGATCAAGCACAAGATATGGCCGCGTGTCCTCCGGATGAGCTGCGGCGTATTCATTCAAGAACGATGACACAACTGCAAGATCACCTCGATACGCCTGCGCCGCTTCGGGACTATTGCGGTTAATCATGAAGTAGAGAAGCGGACCGTATGCGGAAAACACAATTAAAAGCCCTGCAGCCGTTCCGTATACAATTCCCATGAGATTATGCCTTGTGCCCCACCGCAATGCCCAGCGAAGCGCAACCGCCCCCGCAGTGCCCGCAAGGATATAAATGGGAGCCGCCATGCCGATACTGCGCAGCGCGTGCGGCATTCCCTCCGCAGTCATAATTGTGGGAACCATCAACCCAAGCAGCACAAGCAGAAGATACGGGTAAATCATTCCCAAGTGAACTTCTTTGCCATGAGAAATCTTCCAGAATACATCCCAAGTACCCTTTATTGCCCACAAGATTCCCAGCAGGAACAATACGCCGACCAGAGGGTTTAACAGCGGGTACCCGGATACGTTATGACGCCAATTTTCATCTCCATAAGTAAAGAAGGAAAGCATTGTTTCATTTATGGAATACAACATCGTACCTACGAGCGTTCCCCCTCCGAACTCCTGCTGAAGCGCGGGAGAAAATACCGACACTTGTCCTGCTCGCCCGATAAAGTCTTTCGGATGCTGCGCAAAATAGATGCCAAGCGGCAACAGGCAAATGATGCACGCAAGAAATGCGGCAAGCAGCTGTTTGCCATATCTTCGGAAATGAGGAAATCCGATTTTCGGATGCAGCGCCGCAAGCAGAAGAAGAATCACCACGCCGATAACAACTCCAACCATCGCGCGGTATGCAATGTATGTATAGAATCCTCCGGCAAACGAAGCTCCGGCAAGTACGGCGTATATATATGATGCAGCAGTCCGCTTGTCTTTTACGGCCTGCACAACAAGTCCTGCAAACGCCGTAAAGAGGGATATGAAAAGCGGCATCATAATCGCTCGAAAACCCGTACGCGAAAGCGTCAGATGCCACGAGCTGGTAGCAAGAAAAAGCGCCGCGAATATTCCCGCAAGGCGCCCAAAATATACTTGGGTTGCAAAATAGATGGCAAGAACCGTAAGCGTTCCGACAATTACCGATGCCATATGCATCTGCCATGCGCCGATACCGAATGTTTTCGTAAGTGCAGCCTGGAGATAGAAGAACAGCGCCTCTCGCCCATTGCCTCTCGGGTAGAACGATCTTGTATCTCCTTCAAGTATCAGTAAAACATCTTCTCCATTTGCAGCCTCATCGGGGAAAAGCCCCGGCGGATAGGATTTGATATCGTACGAACGCAGAAAGCCCGCAAACGCAACGATGCACGCGATCGCTATTCCTGCATATAGCCATCCTTGCTTCATGCAGATATTGTATCACACTATTTTCTTCAAATAATGTCCGGTGTGGCTTTCTTTTACTTGCGCGACTTCCCGGGGAGTTCCTTCGGCAACTACATATCCGCCTTTATCCCCTCCGTCCGGTCCCATGTCGATAATATGATCTGCGGATTTGATGATATCCAAATTATGCTCAATAACCAGCACGCTATTGCCTTTGTCTACCAGCTTCTGCAACACCGCAAGCAAGCGATGCACATCGTCAAAGTGCAGCCCTGTTGTCGGCTCGTCCAATATATACAGCGTCTTGCCCGTCGCTCGGCGGGAAAGCTCCGTTGCCAGCTTGATACGCTGCGCCTCTCCTCCGGAAAGCGTTGTCGCGCTCTGCCCCAAATGGATATATCCGAGCCCCACATCGTAGAGCGTCTGCAATTTATCCTTTATAGAAGGAATTGCATGGAAAAATGTAAGCGCATGCTCCACGGTCATATCAAGCACCTGGAAAATATTCACTCCGCGGTATTCCACTTCGAGCGCTTCCGCATTGTACCGCTTGCCATGGCACTCATCGCACTGCACATATACATCCGGCAAAAAATGCATTTCAATCTTCAGCACGCCGTCGCCCTGGCACGCTTCGCATCTTCCGCCTTTAACGTTAAAGGAGAATCGTCCCGCTTTGTATCCGCGGATTCTCGCCTCTTCCGTTGCGGCAAACAAATCTCGAATCGGAGAGAACAATCCCGTATACGTAGCGGGATTGCTGCGCGGCGTACGGCCGATCGGCGACTGGTCTATAGTAATAACCTTATCCAGATGCTCAAGCCCTAAAATTTCTTTATGTTTTCCGGGATTCGTTTTTGCCCGATGAAATGCGCGAGAAAGCACCTGCGACAAAATATCATTAATGAGCGTAGATTTCCCGGATCCGGAAACACCCGTTACGCACACAAGCTTTCCCAACGGAAGATCAACTGTCACGTTTCGAAGGTTGTGTTCGGTTGCTTCTACAATCGTAAGTTTCTTGCCGTTGCCTTTGCGGTATGTCTTCGGCAAAGGCACCGCAAGCCGTCCGGAAAGATATTTGCCGGTCAGCGTCTTGCTCTTCATGAGCTGCTTGGGCGTACCTTGAAACACGATTTTTCCTCCATGCTCGCCGGCTCCGGGACCTACGTCAACCACCTGATCGGCAGTACGGATTGTTTCCTCGTCATGCTCCACTACGATTACCGAATTCCCCATATCACGGAGATTCTTGAGCGTCTTGATAAGCTTGCTGTTGTCCCGCTGGTGCAATCCGATAGAAGGTTCATCCAAAATATATAAAACTCCGACAAGACCCGAGCCAATCTGGGTTGCAAGCCGAATACGCTGGGCCTCTCCTCCTGCAAGCGTGCCTGCGCGGCGATTCATGGTTAAGTAGGAAAGCCCAACGTCACGCAAGAAAACCAGCCGGGAAATAATCTCTTTTAATATCTGGGACGCAATCTGGCGATTTTGTTTTCCAAACGTGTCGCTCTTTCCATTCTGGAGGGATTCAAAGAATTCGAGCGCTTCATCAATCGACATCACAACCACGTCATGAATGGATTTTCGGTCTACAAATACCGAAAGCGGAGCGGACTTGAGCCGCATACCTTTGCATGTCGGACAGTCGCGCTCAACCATGAACTGCTCAATTTCCGTGCGAGCATGGTCGGAATCCGTTTCCTTGTATCGCCGCATCAGCTGTGGGATAACTCCCGTATACGTAGTATTCCAAATTCCGCGTCCGGTTTTGACCGCAACGGGCATATCTTCCGCATATAAAATAACGTCCAAATCTTCCTGCGATAAATCCTGAACTTTCTTGCTCAATGAAAATCCTTGCGCTCCCGCAAGCGCTTCCAGCATGCGCTCATACCATCGGCTTCGGCCCGATTTGCTCCACGGCTTAATAGCCCCTTCCGCCAAACTCAACTTTTGATTCGGAATCACCAAGCCCGGATCAATCTCCTGCTTCGTACCAAGACCGGTACAGTCCGAACACGCCCCATGCGGGGAGTTAAAAGAAAAATCGCGCGGCTCGAGGCTTGCGACATTAATGCCGCAAGTAACACACGCAAATTCTTGAGAAAACAGCATTTCTTCTCCGGTATCAATATTTGCAACAATCACAAGGCCGCTGCCGATCGTTGTCGCAGTCTCAAGAGAATCAAGCAAGCGCGGCTTGTCCGGCTTTGCATCCAAGAAATATCGGTCTACTACCACTTCAACCGTATGACGCTTTTGGCGATCAAGCTTGAGATCTTCCGCCTCTTCCAGCGTGTATACCGTGCCGTCAATACGGACTCGGGCATAGCCGGCGGTTCGCGCTTCTTTTACCGCAGATTGCCCGTCTCCTTTTCGGTCCCGAACAAGCGGCGCTAATATGTACAGTTTTGATCCGGCAGGAAACGAGAATACTTTGCCTGCCATTTCTTTCATCGTTTGCCTCGCAATGATTTTTCCGCATTTGGGGCAATGCGGCGTTCCCGTTCGAGAATACAAAAGCCGCAAATAATCATAAATTTCCGTCACGGTCCCTACAGTAGAGCGAGGATTCCGACTGGTGGATTTTTGGTCGATAGAAATCGCAGGAGAAAGCCCATCAATCTGATCCACATCCGGCTTGTCCATCAATCCCAAAAACTGCCGCGCATACGGAGAAAGCGATTCCACATAGCGCCTCTGCCCTTCCGCATACAGCGTATCAAACGCCAGCGAAGACTTCCCTGAACCGGAAAGTCCCGTAATCACCACGAGCTTATCTCGTGGAATTGTAATTGTTACGTTTTTGAGGTTATGAACCCGCGCGCCCTTGATGACAATCTCACTTCCCATAAACGAAAAGTATATAGGCGTTTTGCACCCATTGCAAGCTCAGATAGCGGACAAAAGAAAAACGCCCGGCTGCAAAATGCAACTGGGCGCTTGTGGATCGGAGGCGAAACGCGCTTAGGCGTAAACCGCTTCCAACCCCTTAGCTCCTTCTTTCTGGATGAGATCAATAACCTCATCCGAACCAAACTCTTCACACAAATCGGCGAAGATTCGAGGGAGCCGGTTTTTTGCGGCGGCATTCATGCGGCGCTCCGACTCGTCCAGTCGTCGAGTTACCTCGGCGACTGCTTCTGGGAGCGAATCGGCGTTAATGGTGCCAACCAGCAAAAACGTCTTGAAAGGACCTCGTGTCATGGCCTGTCTCCTAAACTAAGAAGGTGCGGGGGAGGGGAAAACACTGAATCACTGAACCTTGCATGGTAGCATATAACTTACATATTTGTCAAGTGCATTTTACCCTATAAGAACCGTATAGTATCCCTATGTTTGAAAATGGCCTAAAAACGAAAATAAGCGCCTTCCCAACCTCTCCGGGCGTCTATCTCCACAAAGACAAAAAAGGGCATATTTTGTACGTCGGAAAAGCAAAGAGTCTCCGATCGCGCGTGCGATCCTACTTCGGGAAAAGCGCTGCTCTAGGGCCCGCGAAAGAAAAAATGGTTTCGCTCATTGCCGATATCGACGTTATTGCAACGCATACGGAACTGGAGGCACTCGTACTGGAAGCAACGCTCGTGCGCAAGCATCAGCCGCCATACAACGTATTGCTGCGAGACGACAAATTCTACCTGTTTATAAAAATCACAAAAGAGAATCCGCCGCGCATATTCCCCGTCCGAAAAATCACGCAAGACGGTTCGCGGTACTTCGGCCCCTACTCATCTGCAGCATCCGTACGCACAACGCTCCGGCTGCTGCAAAGAATCTTTCCGTTCAAAGGAGAAAAAGATTCTCCGCACGATATTGTCTTCCCGCATGGGCTATTTAAAGACAAAGTAACGACTACTAGCTATAAGCTAACATCTGAAAATGTCATCAGCTTTCTCAAAGGCAATCGGAAAGAAATCATCAAAACACTTGAAGAAGGAATCAAAGAAGCATCAGATAATCTCGAATTCGAACGCGCGGCGCTCTTCCGAGACCAGCTCAATGCAATATTGCGGCTGGAAGGATCGCAGACCGTGTATCTTCCCCGCAAGGAATCATTCGACGTCGTAAGCATTGCGCAAGATACCGGGCAAAGCGCCGGAAATATCCTGCAGATTCGAGAAGGAAAGCTTATCGGCAAACAGACATTCCTTCTGCGACATAGAACCGATGCTGATCCAAAAGATATCTTGCGCCAATTTCTCATCCAGTATTATGCCGTGGCGCAGGACATACCAAAGCAAATTCTGCTCCCCGTACACATAAGCGACCAATCCATAGTAGAAGAATGGATAGGCAAAACTTCTCCCGTACAATTCCTCCTGCCCCAGCGAGGAGTGCGGCGCGAGCTGATGGCTATGGGAACATTAAACGCAAAAGCATTTCTCCAACAGCAAGGCGCCGCCCAAGAAACCATGCGCGCATCAAAAGAAGCGCTTCATGCCCTGCTAAAAGCAATTGGGGTGGACCAACAGCCCCACTTCGCCAAGGCTACGCGGGGCGACTCGTTCCGAGTCGAAACCTATGACATCTCGAATATCCAAGGCACGCTGGCAACCGCGTCGATGGTTGTGTTTGTCGACGGCATGCCGGATAAAAAAGAATATCGAAAATTCAAAATCAAATATGGAACATCGCCCTTCGACCCGACTCAGGGTAAACCAAACGACTTCGCCATGCTGGAAGAAACGCTTACCCGAAGACTCGCAAACGACACATGGCCGAAGCCGAACCTGATTATTATAGATGGCGGCAAAGGGCAATTGTCATCGGCGATGAAATCTTTGCGAAAATCCGGTCTGCACATTCCTATCATATCGATTGCCAAGCGTGAAGAAGAGATTTTTCTGCCGGAGAGAAAAGAATCCGTACGGCTGCCATACGACTCCCCCGGACTCTATCTTATACAGCGCATGCGGGATGAAGCGCATCGCTTTACAATCACCTATCACAAATCCCTGCGCGGCAAAGAGCAGATAAAATCCATTCTAGACGAAGTTCCCGGAATCGGGCCCAAGACCAAAAAACTGCTGCTCCGGACATTCGGATCAGTGAAAGGAATCAAGGCCGCTTCAGATGAAGACCTGGAACAGGTTATCGGAAAACAAAAAACGAAAGTGATGAGGGAGTATTTGTAACTAAACCACCCGCAAAAGTCCTGGCAGAGAAGACATTATCAAGATAATAGCAGGAACGGCAAGCATAACGACCAACCAGCTTCTTTTTAACTGGGGATTCTCTGCCGCATCCAGAAAAAAGGTAAAAAGGAGATAATGAAAAATTGCCCCAACAATCGAAAGTACTCCAAGGAAAGGAATAAGTACCATCGCAAAACTCATCAGTATTGCCGGAAACCAAAACACTGGAAACACAACCACGGCAATCTTTTTCTTTTTTGAATGGGATACATTAGAGAAAATCAGAACAGTTATCAAAAGAGCAACTAATACTTGAGGAAAAAAATAAAAGGAAGCACCAAAAAGGGTGCCAAAACTATTATAAGGAAAAGGGTATATGAAAAATACTGCAAACGAAGCTAAAAAAAGCAACGTATAAAAAATTGGATAATAGCGCAACGAACTATATACATTTACTTCTTCCGATTGCATCATATCTCAAGTTATTATTTGTATGGCTTTATAATATCAGAAATAAAGCCATTCTAAAACATCCATTCGTGATATCATTATCATTGTGAGTATCCTGCAAGTTTTTCTCGCCACATTAGCTACACTTATTGCAATAGTAGTAGGTTGGGGTCTTTGGCTTGATCACGAACCCAACCTACCTGGAAAAATGCGAGAAGCAGTATATGCACAAACAGAAGTAGGAAAAACAGCTGAAATACCATACCAGAATACACTGCTGAACCCAGAATACGGCTTTTCACAAATAAAAGACCTGACCATAAGCCCCGACGGCACCCGAGCTGCGTTTACCTTTGGATCTCTATTCGACAAAAGTGGCATATATGTTTTCATTGACAATACATACTTTGGCCCCTTTAAAAACTGGATATCACCCTTTAAGTTTTCCCCCGATAGCTTTTCTTTAATGCTTGTAAGTGGCGAGGACAATGGAATAAAAGGGCCAGGCAATCTAGCTATAAATCCCGTAGGATCACGACTCTACACGAAAAACCGAGACGACAAAACTCTCATTACCTCTCTTCCAGCCCAAAGCGAATCAGAGCAATATTTTAATT
>CAZPRL010000032.1:0-7527 GCA_964589385.1 uncultured Candidatus Saccharibacteria bacterium
AAAATCATGTTTTTCATTCTGTGCATACTGCTGTTTCTCGGATTTCTTCTTATCATGCCTATTACGTACGGCGTTCCCCTTTCCACTTTTTGGTATAACGCGGTATTCTTTATTGCATCTTGGAGATGAAATATGATTACTAATAATCGCTCTGGAGGGATTCTTATCATGATGGTTGTTCTTATCATGATGGTAACGGTTATGTTTGTAAGCATCGGAGGAGTTACGAATCTGCAATACCACGAAGGAGCGCTTGCCGCCCAAGATGAAACGGCGTTTCAAGTTGCGGAGGCGGGGCTCAACTATGCCCGCTGGCGCCTTGCGCATGAGCCGGATAACTTTGACCCGGTTGTGCAGGAGATTTACGATCCTCTCGAGGGGGCCCTTGGAACCTATACTCTTACCTTTACTGCTCCTACTCCGGGCACCTTGACTGCGACAATTAATTCTGTGGGCCATACGGCAAACTCGCCGACTCGCGAAGTGACTCTGGAAGCAAGATATGGAAGGCCGTCAATTACCAAGTATTCTATACTTTTAAACGACGACTATCGGTTCGATGCTATAGAGGCTCTTGAAGGACAAATCCATTCAAACGGCGGCATCCGCATGAAGAGTTACACCGATAGCCTGATGACGAGCGCGAAGGCAACATATACATGCAAACCGAAACATGGGTGCGCTCCGCCGGCGATCCATCCGGGCATATGGGATGACGGGGAGGATAAGGACTTATGGGAATTTCCCGTGCCGGTTGTTGATTATGGAGCGCTAACAACTGACTTGCTGGATATGAAAGAGGCGGCGGTAAGCGCGGGTACCTATTACGATGTGTCCGGCGCCTTCGGATATCATATCGTATTTCATGCGGACAATACGTATTCTCTGTATCAGGTAACTGCGAAAACCCCGCCCATTGAGACGTATTTTTCCGAGACAGGCTACAAAATGATGTCGCATGATATAGCTTCGGAAACATTTCTCTCCGCAAATGCGGTGCCGTCAAACGGAATACTATTTTTTGAAGATACGGTATGGGTAAATGGAGACATTCGGGATAGAGTATCCATAGCATCCGGCGACTTTTCAGAGCCGTATACACAACCGGATATTATTATTAACGGCAGTATTACGTACGGAGGAGTTCGAGATGGCACGAGGCTGTTCGGGGCAATTGCTCAAGGAAGCGTGCTTATTCCATATTATGGCGCACCGAATAACTTGGTGCTTGATGGCGCGTTTATTGCGCAAAATGGGCGATTTGGCAGAGGGCATTACCGATGCACAATGCCTGCTTGCGACAGTTCGTACAGATTGCGCAATTCCATTACGCAGTACGGGATGATGGGTAGTAATCTTTCTTTCGGGACAGCATGGATGAACGGCATCGGTGTGATTATTAGCGGGTATCAAACTTCCTTGACTTCCTACGATCCGAACATGCTGTATGGGCCGCCGCCCTTTTTCCCCACGCCGGGAGAGTACCAATTTCTTTCGTGGGTGCAAGTGGAGTAAACTACAGTATATGATCGGCATTGATGTTTCGGATCAAACTATTAAAGTCGTTGAAATTTCTGCTGCTCCAAAACGGCGGCTTCTTTCGCATTGCCTGAAGATGATACCTGCGGGGGTGATTGCAAACGGAGTCGTGGTGGACAAGAAGGCAATGGCACAAGCGTTAGAAGGCGCTCTTTCGGAATGCCGCATATCAACAAAAGTTCGCGATAGCGTTATCGCCTCCATTCCGGAAACGCAATCCTTTTTGCGGGTTATCGAGGTGCCAGAGATGAATGAGGATGAGTTAAGCGAGGCGGTGCGGTGGGAAATCGGACAGCACATTCCTTTCGGGCTCGACAATGTATATGTAGACTGGCAGGAAGTTGCAGCTTCCGGACACGAGCTGAAGCCGGGACATATTGAAGTGCAGGTTGGCGCCGCTCAAAAGCCGGTCGTAGATTCTCTGTATGATGTTATGAAAGATATAGGCCTTGATGTTGCCGCGTATGAGCTGGAAAGCCAGGCGGTTGTCCGATCGCTTGTCTCCAGCGAATGGATGCTGAAGCATGGAATTTTGATTATTGACCTGGGAAGCACGACGACGAATGTTATCGTATACGATTATGGCGCCATTCGTTTTACGGCAAGCTTGCAGCAAGGAGTTGTCCAGTTAATCGAAGGAATGGCTCCGGAGGATACGAAAAAGCTCATGGCTCATTTGCATGAAATTCCAAAAGAGCTTGCTGCGAAAGCTCATGACCATGTTGTTGCATCAGCCGACAAGCTTGTGAGAGACATTTTGGGGATTATTGATTTTTATAACAGCGTTGACAAAAAACACGTGGTAAAAGAGCTGCTGCTCGTGGGCGGCGGATCAAATCTCACCGGCTTGGATACGGTGTTTCTGAAATACTTTACCGATGTTCACGTTCAGCGCGGAAATCCATGGGTGAATGTGCTTGAGGGAAGAAAAGACAGCAGGCCGCCATTGGATTTGCAGGAATCGGTCAGGTATGCAACCGCTATCGGTCTTGCACTTCGCGACGTGTTGCCCCTATGAAGAGAGAAATCAACCTTGTCTCTCCGCAGGCTCGCAATGAGCGCCTCGAACTCATTACGCTTCGACGGGAACGCGCAATTGCCGCCGGAATTTTTCTTGCGTTTGGAATTGTAGCAGCAAGCTACGGTGCTATCTGGTGGACGTTTTATTCTCTGAAGCAGTCATTGTCCGATCAGATTGTGCTGCAAAGCCAGGATCAATCGGAGCTGGAGACCGGGATCAGGTCATTAAATCGAGAAATCGGCTTGGTCGATTCCAAGATTGCGGGGTATACGCTTTGGACCGAGCGCATTGCGGAAGTAATCGCCGTGGTGCCAAATGGCATTACTCTTTTAAAGTTTGAATTAGTTGAGAATCCGGAAACGCTTGTCGTAACAGGAAATGCTTCTGACGGTTCAGAAGTAGTTGCGTATCAGGATGCTCTGGAGCAGCTGCCGTGGGTAGATCGCGTTATCGCTCCGTTGCAAAATTTCGCCCGTTTTCCATCAGCGACAGTCACCTTTACTATTTTTCAAAAAAGCGAAGAGCTTCCTCCTCTATGAAACAATGGATTCGATTGACAGTATATATCGTTGAGTTCCTTTGTGCGGGGGCTTTGGTTTGGTATATAGATACCAGATTCCGCGTATTGCGAGAGGACGTTGCGCTTCAGCAGAAAACGCTGCAAGATATTCCCGCGCAGATTGTCCAAACTGCAACGCTGAAAAAAGATTTCAGCGCATTGCAAGAAAGCATGAAAGGAATCTATACCCAAACCCCTACTCGCGACCAGCTGCCTCAAGTGATTGCGACAATTTCTGCTGTTGCGGCCGATACCGGCGTTTCTACGCAAGTCCCCATTGTTGAGGAAGACATTGCGGATGCGTCTGATGCAACAGACGCTGCGTCAGAAGATGCGTTTTCCGATGTTCATATTCGCCTGGTAGCTTCCGGCGACCCGGCAAATTTAGCGGCATTTTTATATCGAGTTGAGCATCTTCCGTACGTTCTGCACTTTGTTTCCTGGTCTATCGATACTACTCGCCAAGTGGCGGTTTCTACGTATACCGCTATCGCTCCCGAAGAAGCAGCAGGGGAAGCTTCTGCTCCACGCGGCAGCTCTCTTGAGGCTAATATCATTATCCTAACAAAAAAGTAATGAAACTCTCAACATACACAAGGCGAATCAAGCGCTTTATGAAAAATATTCTCTATCTTCACCATAAGGCGGTCATTCTCTGGACGGTGGTGCTGGGGGGGGGTGTTGCCGGCTGGATCGTATATTCATATTTGTTCGCTTCCTATACTCCTGAGCAAGAAGTACTGCCCCAAGTAGAGGTAACGGTTAATAAAAAAGGATTTGATCGTATTACTGCATGGACAGAGCGCAAGCAGCTGTCGGCAAATGCAATACCGGGTGTTCCGAGTACCGTCTTCTATATTCCCGTTTCACCATGATCGGTATTGATATTTCCGATCGATCCATCAAGATTGCGGAAGTTGCTGGTGGAAAGTTCCCGGAGTTTCGTACGGTGTGCTGGTCATCATTAAGCCCGGATTTAATGAAGAAAGGCATCGTGCAGGATGTTCCAACGCTCGTTCAAGAAATTCAGCAAACATTTACCAAATGTTCTCCTTTGCCGCTCACTCGTACTGATGTGGTAGCTTCTATTCCAGAGCGGCATTCTTTTGTTGGTGTTCTTGATTTGCCTATTATGCCGGACGGTGAAACCGACGAGGCGGTGAAGTGGGCAATTCGTAAAGACTTACCGTTTGATTTAGAGAAGGTGTATCTCGATTGGCAGCCGATTTTTGGACCTGCCGGAACAACCATGCGGCAAGTTGTTGTGGGAGCCGCCCAAAAGGCGGTTATTGATCCTCTTTTGCTTGCACTTGATGGAGCCGGTCTTGCCGTGAAGGCTCTGGAACTTGAAGTGCAGGCAATGGTGCGAAGCTTGCTGCCGCTGGACTCGCTTTCTTTGCAGGGAATTGTGATTTGCGATTTAGGCGCTACGACAACAAAAATCATTTACTTTGATCGCGGATCGATGAGGTTTACGTTAGATATTCCCAAGGGAGGAGATAGTTTGACGCAAGCGCTCATAGACCAGATAGGGCTTGCCGAGGGAGAGGCGGCGGAAAAAAAATCAGTTATCGGGGTGCTTGCTCGAGAGGGCGATGATGGCGCAATAGCAAATACGATTCGAGCTGCGCTTCTTGCGCTGTTAGGAGACGTGCAGCGCGCAATCCAGGGCGGGCTGTTGCAATTGTCTGGCGGGAGCGGTATTCAGGGAATTTTGCTTTCCGGAGGAGGAGCAAACCTTCCCGGCATTCGAGACGTGTTTGCCGAAGTTTTTCCCGGGGTTCCGATTGAGCTTGGAAATCCTTTAATTAATCTTATCGATCCGCGAGGGAAGGGCTCATTGTCTATCAGTCCGCAGGATGCGAGCCATTTTGTTACCGCTATCGGTCTTGCGCTTCGCAATAACAGAGAATAACGCAAATATGTCTACTCATTTAAATTTATTGCCACCCGAGAGAAGACGGCTTCTTGCAACGCGAAGGGTCATTGCACATGCGAATATGCTCCTTGTGACGCTTGGTTTGCTGCTCCTTTTTGTAACCACTATCGGGGTTTCGACCATTATCGTCCTGCGCTATCTGGAAAGCCAAGAGTCATCTGTGGCAGATAATAACCTTGCAAAAGCGACTGTGGCATATGCCAATTTACGCCAAGCCGTTGCTCAAAAAAATGCGCTTCTGGACACAATCGCGACTGTAGCGAATAAAAACATTATATGGAGCGAAACTGTTTCAGATCTGTTAAGCGCTATTCCGTCCGGAGTAAAGATTACTTCCATGCAGGGAGACCAGGGCGATGCGCCATTTATTGTATTCTCCGGACAGTCGCCGACGAGAAACTCCCTGATTGTGCTGGAAAAACGGCTTCAGGCACTTTCTTGGGTGGGGGCTGTTGATGCGCCAAATTCCAATCTGATCGACCGGGTGAATGCGCCTTATGAATTTCGCATACCGTTTAAATAATATATGGAAACACAGCAAGCCCCATTTTTTGAGCGTTCTTCCACGATTATTATCGGCATTGCTGGTATTTTGATTCTTCTTGCTTCCCAAGCATTCCTTTGGGGGTATGTGGGAAAGGCTGCGCGAGCACTGCACATGCGCCAGACAAACGAACAGCAGTACGAAATGCTTTCGCTGAAGCTGCTTGATGCGGAGCAGGATTTTTTGGAACAGCAAAAATCTCTTGGACAGCTAAGCGAGATATTGCCATCCCAAGAGACTATTTCCCAGGTTCTTGGGCAAATGGAATCCCTTGCAGATGCGAAGAAGGTTACTCTGGAACTGAAAAGCATAGAAGACTTAGAGCCCATAGAGGCGGGTGCGGATACGATTGCCCCTCGGGTATTTTCTGCGGAGGCAACGGGGCCTATCGAGGATCTGCTTGCATTTTTGGAATCTCTTGAGCATCAAAAACAATTAAGCCGGATTGAATCGTGGGATATTAGCAGCGCCGGACCCTTGCAAGACGGCTCATTCCAGTCTTTTGTGTTACAGATTCAAATTGTCTACTATTTTCTGTAAGGTATGCTAAAAAACTTTCCCATGAATGAATTCGGGATACGGGCGCTTGCGTTCTTCATTCGTCCTGTCGTGCGGCTGTTTCTCTTTGCGCTTGCGTTCCTCATAGCCGCATATCTTGTATATGCATTCGGGTATACCCCCCTTACGGAAGATGCCGAGCTGTCCGGAGCCATATCTGTTCAGCAAGCAAAGCTCAATGAATCTAATTTGCAAAATATTCTGGCGTCAAGCGATGAGCGCGCAAGGAGCGTCGGGCAAAACTTTTCTGCTGCATCGGCTATCTTTTCCCATGTCATCGCCGAGTAGCAATGGCAGAGTTATTTTTTTTGGATCATTTGATCCGCTCCATGACGGACATCGAAATGCATTTGCTCAAGCAAAATCATTAGGAGGCTCGCTTACTGTCATTGTGGCGCGCGATAGTGCTATTTTGCGAGATAAGCATCACGCGCCCTCCATTCCCGAACAGGAGCGGCGCATGGAGGTTGCGGCAGATCCTTCTGTTGATACCGCGATACTGGGGGACGTAGACTCAACGAGCTATGCAATGTTGCGGACGATACCATTTGAAATACTTGCAATCGGGTATGATCAAGAGCCATCTGATCAAGAAGCAAGAAGCATACTCGATGATAATGGCCTGCATGATCCCAGAGTCATCCGTCTCTCTGCGTTTCAGCCGGAAGTGTACAAGTCATCTTTTTTGCGCAAGGGATGATATACTAAGCATACTATGAGCGATCCTATTATTCTGCCCGTCGGTCTTTCCGTTGCAATCGTTGCCTTTCTTTTAAGTCTGTTGCCGGCAGGGTTTTTCTTGTGGGTTTGGTATTTGCGAAATCGTGACAGAAGCCTTCCTGCCGCTTCTATCGCCCTTGCGTTCGCGGTGGGCGGAGCTCTTGTCTTGCCGGCATTTTTCCTTGAACAATGGGCGCATGATATATGGAATATTCTATCTCCCGCGACGGCGCGGTATTACTCCGGGGGCGTTCTTCCTGTCATCACTGTCTATGACGTTGCGATGCCTGCGCTTGCGACTTTTGGCGTGGTTGCGCTCGTAGAAGAAGGGCTTCGATATATCGCGATGCGGTACTGGATGAAGAGGAGCAAGACGGTGGATCAGGTATTTGACGGCCTTTTGCTCGGCGTTGCGGTTGGGCTTGGCTTCTCGACTATCGAGAATACCATTTATTTCCAAGGACTGCTTGGTACCCAGCAGTTTGATACGCTGGTATTCGTCTTTTTCTTGCGATTCGTCGTATCGACTCTTGCTCATATCAGCTTTGCCGGAATTATGGGCACGCTTATTGCGAGGAGCGTATTTCATGTATTCCGTCCGCGCCAATACCTTATTCCCGCTTTTTTCATCCCATGGTTTCTCCATG
>CAZPRL010000033.1:0-7342 GCA_964589385.1 uncultured Candidatus Saccharibacteria bacterium
AGCAAAGGAAATGCGATATAAAAAAGAGTAGTCATACGGCATGTTCTGCGTGGGAACGCTTCTGATAAAACATAAATGAAATCGTTACGATAACAATAAACAATATAAGCGTCACATAGATTGCCATTTGCGCCTCTTTTTTAAAGAGCTGCTCGATAACTCCGAAAAGGGTTGAAACAAGATATGTACCCGCAGTCAAGAAAAACGGCACTGATAGAGGCAAAAAGTGGCGCCTAGAGCCTCCGATTGTATAATGAATAGCAAACGCCACCACCCAAAACACTACGCTTAACACCCCCTGCACGAATAACATATTTATTTTGTCGCTCTCGTGATTTGCCTCGTACAGAGATTTGAGGCGCGTAAGCTCTCCTTCAGGAATTTTAGAAGAATATTGCTCGGATAATCGCTCATACGCCGGCGTCTTAGTGAGCCTATCCGCAGAGTAAGGCACAAGCACACCCTCGACATCTTTCAGTATTTGCCCGGTAAGAGTAAAAAGAGAAAAAAACAATACTGCGGCGAGCAGCACGCTTAAGGGGGAAATATAATAATCAGGAATCTTCTTTTCAATGACTTTTTTCACCGGCGCAACGGGTACAGCAGAGCTCGGCGCCGCTGGCGCAGATGCCGCTATCGCCGATTCAAGAATATCCTGCTCCGCCCAGCCCTGTTGCAGCAAAACGGACTTCACTGAATCTATGGAATGTCCCTCCTCTTTTATTTGCCGAAAATACGCAATAAGTTCTTGCTGGATCATATCGTCAGTTCTTGCTCGCCATCTTCACGATCTCAAATATCGCAAACGCGGCAGCGGTTAAAGTAAGAGGGCGAACGGAAAGGTTCATAGAGTCAAATATATTGTATTACTTCGGGCATGCCGTTGCAACAGTGCCACACGTTGTAATTTTCCCATCGATTTGGATCATAAGGAATCCCTAGCTTACTGCGATACCCCAATTGATGTCCATTGCCCTACCGTTCCATCAGATTCCGCTACGGTAATTACCCATGAACCAGACATATTAGTCGCATATTTCAGGTCACTATTTCCATCATCAAAGTAACTAATATGAGCCTTGTCATTACTATCCAGTACGAGTGAATTATGTTTGCCAACGAGACCGCTAGAATCGACAGTCGTGGTTACCCAGCTCCCCGATATATTTGTAGCATAGTTCAAAGAATTTGGGTTCCTATCGAAGTAGCTTATGTGAACCTTACCCTGCGCATCGAGCGCAAGCGCATCATTGTGGCTAGAAATGTCTGAATCTACAAAGTACACCGCAGAATCGACGACCTCTGTTACCCATGGCCCGGAACTGTTCGTCGCGTATTTTAATTGACGATTCGGTGTCGTGGTAGTCGGAAATAAATAACTCATATGCGCCTTACCCTGAGCGTCAAGTTTCAAGGTTGGGCGAGGGTAGTAATACGAAGAACCAGAACTCGGGTACTCAACATCGGTTATCACCCAGCTGCCGCTAGCATTGGTTGCGTATTGGACTTTCTCGGTACCTCGCGATGAGTCATAAGTGACACAAGCGAGGTGAAGTTTGTTTTGGGCATCAAGCACAACATCTTCACAGCCACCTACCGCCGGCCCTGAAGCTGTAACCCAGCTGCCAGATACATTGGTCGCCCACATAATACCTGAACCTGACTTGCGATATACGATGTAGACTTTGCCGGTCGAATCAAAAGTAATTGCCCCCTGACTAATACCGGTCGTGCCACCGGCTGAATCGATCGTAGTTGTAACCCAGCTGCCAGACGCGTTAGTAGCATACTTCAGCCAAGAGGTAGTGGGATTACTCTCGTTAAAGGCAATGTGGATTTTTTCCTGACTATCTACTCCCAACGCTGTGCCAATTCCCATATAGGTGCCTTCAGCGATTCTTGTCGCAACCCATGTATCCGAATTATTGGTAGCGTATTTCAAATATTGATTAGGATAAGAAAGTTCTTGATAGGAAATATGAGCAACTACAGAGGGTGCTGCAGGCTGAGAAGAACCGCCATCCCCGCTACCGCTAGAGCCTCCGCTGCTACTTCCGCCGCCGTCAGAACTACCGCCATCACCCCCACCTCCTGAATCTCCACCAGAACTTGCCTGTTGTACCGGCAGCTGCGCACGAGCCTTGTTTACCCAAAGCGCTATCTTCGCGTCTCGAGGAGCAATGGTAAGAAGGCGATTGTCAGTACCTCTCGAACGCACAACAACTACCGCCCGGCCTTCGTATTTTGCGGGAATGCGAGCCGTAACCTGTGTAGTACCCGGCTTTACAAAATAAGTAAGAGTTGAACAGCTTTTAAAATCTCGATATCCGAACAGCATACGAGTTTCTTTATCGTCGCATATTTCCAGTTTCTGCACGCTCACAGAAGAAGGAATCTCAAGTGTTACTTCCTCATTTTGATACACCGTAAGTCGAGGGCTGCCTTGGCGGATCAAACGAGCGCCAATTAAGCCGCCAAACTGGCCGACAAGCGCAAGTATGATAATCAATATGACGCCAATACTAATACCAGCCACCCACTTGCGATGCTTGCCGAAACCCATTGGAAACTGATTACCCGAAGAAGGAGATAGCGGCGAGCGTAGGTCCATATGGCTTAGCGTAGCACTAAAAAGAGTAAAGAAAAAGATCATGCTCGGAATGCCCAAGCATGATCTAAACTACCAAAGAACTTATGCCAACTTCTTCTCTTTCTTTTTCGACTTTTTTCCTGAATCGGAATCATCGGAGACGGTGGTGATCTTGATGGACTTCTTGCCCGGCGTCACCATAATCTCCGCCTTGGACTCTGCCGGCTTCACATAGAAATTCTCCTCCTGCCCGATCGTAACTCCTTGAACTGAAGATGCGATATCTTGCTCTTTGAGCATCGCTTCTTTATCAACCGTTTCTTTCGTTCGAATAAATCGAATGAGCTTCAACGCTTTCAGTGTTGCGATTATGGCCTCCTCGCCCGTAATACTTACGGACTTGGGAGACATGCGCCAACTGAACGCACCGGTAGGCAATTGCACCGTCTTCACCTTCTCGTCCTGCGTCAGATCCTTTCTATGCCCCTGGGCATAGGCATAGAGCCCTTCGACAAGATGGTCGTATTCTTTTTGATACTGCGCCGACTCATCCATGAACGGCTTTTTCACCTCCTCAATCTTTGCATTCAAGTCGTTATTGACTCGGTCAATAGCGCGCTGCCTTTCGCCGATTTTACGGATATACTCCGCAGCCTCCTCAAGATTTTGCGGTGCCGGCACGACCGGCTTCTTCGTTACCCTCTTTGCCGTCGGCATGAGACAACCCCTTCATAAAAAGAACATCCCTAAACAGTTCAGGCTCCATCCGCACGATTTCCCCGCATCCGAGCGCCTCTATTACATAGCGTACCGAAAAGCGCCCGTCAAGTCATCGGGAATTTCCAATGATGATTTTTACCTACTTTGCCTTTGCGATATATTGCCGGATAGACGCAGGAGCATTTTGAAACAGAAGTTCCGCATACTGATACGCCAGCATAGACTCCGCGCCATAATTCGGATTTACACCGTGAAGAAACAAGCCATCAAGGCAAGCGCCCGTTGATTCATCTGCCATCATAGCTCTATTTGTATTATGTCCGAAAAACCATAGATAGGGCGCAGCGACTGTTTCAATAGTGACCAGCTCCGGGAAAGCATCATGATACGCCAAAAGAAAATCAAACATGGTCCCCGCTTCAATTGCCTGCTGATTATCGTGCGAGGGAGTTTTGCCTTTCGGATACCACCCATTGCTGCCAATGGGAACAAAAATGCCATTTTGAATGGTCGTTCGGATTAAGAAAGCAGCACTTTCATGCAGCATGTCTTCCACTGCCGAATCTTTGCCATACAAACGAGAGGCTAGAAGCCCATGAGGCAGCAGTGCGTTCGCATACGTCATACTCTCCTCAAACCACATCCAATCAGGCGATGAGTTCGTTTCCCACAAGCGACCAAGCACCTCCCGCCCCTGCTGCAAAAGCGGTTCCTTGCGGTCCCCAAGCCCTGCATCATCCGGCAAATCCACAAGCGCAATTACGCACTCGGCCCAAAATCTTGGCGCTTGCATTGAAGAAGCTCGTGTAAGAAGCAGCTGCAGCATGCGCTTTGCCTGCGAGTGCAGATCGGACAATTGATCATTTCGCAAGACCTCACCAAGCATTCGAATCAAACGAGCATACATATCTTCCGACTCATCAGTCTCAAGCCATACTCCCTCGGAGCTGCGAAAGTTATGATAGTGCCCGGATTCGAGTTCAGCTTCGCATACAAATTTCCAGCACTTCAGCAAGAGATCTTTCGTCATCGTTATATCTTCAGATGGGACGATTGACAGCAAGCGGCTCAACACGATGACCGCACGGGCGTTATCATCAACGCAATATCCCTCACGAAGCAACGGCTCTCGGACAGTAGCATGCTGGTAGAGTCCCCATGGACCCATCATGACAGTAAAGTGAGACAGAAAAGAAGATGCTTGCATCATCGATAATTTTATGGTACTTTGCCAGTATCGTCAAGAAAAAATCTTATGGAAAACCTACAACAGATAGTCACGCAACAGTCCCTTAATGTTATATATACTTCCTCATATATACCTCGCCGATGCGGCATTGCCACATATACCAAAGATTTAACCAATGCGATTAATCTTCTCAACACCCGATCTCTCGCGGAGGTCTTAACAGTCACCGCTCCTGAAGAAGAAATTGATTACCCTTGGGAATCAAAATTTAAAATAGATAGCAACGATCTGGCGTCCTACCTGGCTGCTGCCGACTATGTAAACCAGTCCCATGCCGATCTTGTATCGCTCCAGCACGAGTTCGGTCTTTTTGGCGGAGACTGCGGCGAATATATCCTTCATTTTGCCGAAGCTCTGGAAAGGCCTCTGGTAACTACTCTCCACACGGTACTTGCTCAACCGTCTGCAAAGCAGCATGAAATTATTCAACGTCTCGCCTCTACTTCAGAAGCTCTCGTAGTAATGATGGAACAAGTAGCGCAAACATTGGTCGATATATATGGCATCCCCCGCACAAAAATTGTCATAATTCCCCATGGAGTACCGGATATTTCTTTTAACGCCGCCGAACTGCATAAACGAAAACAAAAACTTTCCGACCGTATTGTTCTGGGCAATATAAATCTACTAGACCCGAACAAGGGTATCGAATACGCCATTGAAGCAGTCGCCATGCTGGCAAAACAGTATCCGAATATTCTGTATACTGTCATCGGACAGACTCATCCTGATTTAGCCCGTCGCGAAGGCGAAACGTATCGCAATTCTCTCAAAAAGAAAGTGCGCGAATTGGGAATTGAAAATAATGTCCGCTTCATTAATAAATACCTATCCCTTCCCGATCTTATCAATTGGCTGAAAGTGATTGATATATATGTCACGCCGTATCTCGAGCCGCAACAGGCCACATCGGGCGCCCTTGCCTATGCTATCGGTGCCGGCAAAGCATGCATTTCAACTCCATATATTTACTCGAAAGAAGTGCTCGCGGAAGAACGCGGTATCCTTGTACCGTTTCGCGACGCTCAAGCGATAACAGATGCAGTCAGCAATCTCTTAGAGCATCCGGAAAAGAAGCAAGCCATGGCCGAAAGAGCATACAACTTTGGCCGCCTGATGACGTGGCCGAGCGTAGCGCAAAGCCACTTGCGGCTATTTCGCACTATTGCAAATAGCAATGCCGGCGCTACCGTGCAAGCATCTTCTCATACACCTGCAAGTATCCCGACACCATCCGATCAACCGAAAAATTCTTCTCTACATGAGTCCGACAATCTTGCCGGTTGATACTGCCCAGATCTGCTACCGACCGCACCGCCTCTTCAACCGTTCGGACAAGAAATCCTGTCCTATGGGGAATGATAATCTCTGACATACTTCCTCTTTGAAACGCAATAACAGGAGTTCCGCATGCCATTGCTTCTACAACTGACAATCCAAATGGTTCGTTGAAATTAATAGGGTGCAACAAAGCTGCGGCATTACCGAGCAGTTCATTCCGTTTGTCCGGACCGACATTACCCGCATATGATACTTGCGTACCGTCGACATGTGGCTCAATCTCGGTGCGGAAATATTCTTCGTCTTGAATAATACCGGCCATAATAAGTTTTCGATTTGTGAGTCTCGCAATTTCAATCGCTTCTTTCGCTCCTTTGTCTTTATGAATACGCCCGAAGAAGATCAGATACTCCTCCGCATTTGGCTGGAACGTGAAGTTCTCAACATCAATGCCATGATAGACCGTATCAATATAATCCAGGCTGGGGTCCCGATCGGCATTGCTGATGGAAACATACTTTACCCGTTCATTATATTTTTGATATACGGGCAAAATGGTCGGAGAGGAAAATCCATGGATGGTCGTAACCATGGGCGTATCAATCAGTCCGACATAGCTTAATGGGAGAAAATCAAAATGGTTATGGATCAGGTCGAATTTTGATGCATGCTCGAAGAGTTCGGATATATGCAAGCATTCCCACACTTTCCGATTAATCGCCTTGTCCTCTTCGTATCCAATGGGGCAGACGGCGTGAAGCTTTCCTTTCGTAATAGAATCTTGTGTTGCAAAAAGCGTCACATCAACCCCGCGCGCCACCAGGCCTTCCGTAAGCAAAGATACTACACGCTCCCATGGGCCGTATTCTCTGGGCGGAGTGCGCCACGCAATAGGCGATAACATTGCGATGCGGAAAGAAGGATTCGTCATAGGCCGATAGCTGCTAATGGAAACACGGCTCTGCCGATGAGTCGGTCAGCTGCGCCGTAATAAATCCACAGTTCATTATTCTTTATCAATGCTCCGCACGTATACACAACATTCGGCACATATCCCTCTTTTTCATAATCCATAACCGGCTCCAAAATGGCATTCGAATACCACACGATACGCGAAGGATCATTCCGATCGAACATCACGAGGCCCAGCCGATATATCTGCTTGTCATCCACGGCATGATACACCATCAAGAAGCCGTCCTTGGTCGCGATTGCCTGCGAACCTGTTCCCCATTTAAATGATTGCCACGCATCTCCTTTCGGCCAGGAAATTATTTTCTGATCGGTCCATTGTTTAAAATCGTTTGTATATGCCAGCTTAAGCGTTTCTCCCTCATCGCTATTCTCTCGATAGTACAGGCCGAACATGCCGTTCATTTTTTCCGGCAATAGGCTGGCATTCTTTGCAGAAGTTTCGGGCAAGATTACGCCCCAATGGGTATAGGAATGAAAATCCTGCGTCGTATGCATCGCCACCCGTACTCGCCATGGAATGTAGTCTT
>CAZPRL010000034.1:0-7143 GCA_964589385.1 uncultured Candidatus Saccharibacteria bacterium
GCAACAATACGGATAGCGAGGCGGTACTTACGGTCGAATTACTAAATGCGCAACACGAGGTGGTGTTTGCCGGACATACAAAAGTTAAAAATCTCTTACCTGATGATATAACTATCATACCAGCACATGTGCGCTTGCAGCGCGAAAAAAGATATACACTGCAACTGCATACGAATGGCGTTGGACCTGGGTCTGAACTCATAGCATATTACGAAAATGATGCCAATGGCTTTCCTGAAGGCGACGCCGAGCTGATCACGGAAAAGAATGGATCACAAGAAACGAAACAACTGCCAGGCAATATTCGTTTTCAGATTTTACGCCATCCAACCAAGTGGATAATGCTGGATACTTTCGTGCGATCGCCGATAGGCCTAGCATGTATGCTAATAGGAATCGGGCTAGCGCTAATCTTAATATGGCATAAAATCGTTCGAGTATTCATACTTCGAATTGCTCCTCCCATTTCCCTTGCAGGCACATCAGTACCACGGCGCGATCTTATTCTCTCTATTATCATAGGCACTATCTTGGCATTCGTCGCAACCGCTCCGTATTATACGCAGCTGAATAAAATGACAACAATGGGAGACGTGCAACGGGCACTGGTATATAGAGGAGTGGCGCGCTCGGCACTCCTCGAACACGGTCAAATAGGCTTATGGGATCCGTATCTCTGCGGAGGCGAGCCCCTTGTGGCCAATATGGAATCCGCCCAATTTGATCCCTTTTTCCTGCTAGTATTGCTTTTTGGTGAAAATCTTGGAACTCGTTTATCAGTGACGGCCACGTTACTCCTTGGTTTTGTAGGGACATACATGCTATCTAGAAAATTCGGCAAGTTGGATCATTTGCCTAGCCTGCTGGCAGCGGGTATTTTTCCATTTTCAGGTTTTCAAATGCTTGCCTTTGCTAATGGGAACTTTGCGTGGATACCGGTAGGCTGGATTCCTTGGTCCATCTTTTTCTTTTTACACTCCCTCTCTTCCGTAAACTCCAACAAAACAACAAATTTGCTGGCATCATGCTTTTTTTCAGCACTCACCTTGGCCTTTATCTTCCTTGGAGGAAGCTTGCACATGGTGCTATATGCGCTGCTTGCATGCGGGCTTCTTGCCGTATTTTTAACTATTTTTTACCGCTCCTTACGCCCTATCGTTGCGCTTTGCATCATTATGATGATGTTCATTCCCCTGGTTGCCATCAAAATTCTGCCGGTTGCTGAAGTGCAAGCCATATCAGGATCATTTGATCGCCCAGAACCATTTATCCAGCCTTGGCGCTGGCTGGGAAAAATGTTCTTAGATAGAAACCAGCTTGATACGCCTCAATGGAACTTTGAAAAGACGGGAGAAAATTATCGCTGGATTGAATGGGGATCGTATGTAGGCATCATTCCCGTCAGCCTGTTTTTCATTGGCATATATAGTTCTTATAAAAAACGTTTTTTCATGGCGCTGGCTGCATCGTCCCTGATTCTTCTGCTTATGACGTTCGGGGAGTTTCCTTGGACATTCTTGCATAATCTCCCTTTTCTCTATGGGCCTTTTCGCAATCCCCAAAGAGCGCGCGTAATTCTTCTTCTTTTCCTAGGCATTATTGCCGGACACGGCTTAATGAAAGCGGGGCATTGGTTTTCCTTTTCAAAAAAAATGCAGCCAATTGTCATGGCAGTTTTTGTAGCGCTGATACTTATCGATCTGGTAACTTTTCATAGAAGTTTATATCCAAAACTCTTTAGCCTGGACAAGCCTGCAATAGAACAATCCGATTCATTCGTTCGGCTTGCTCAGTCTTACACAGATGAAGACAAAGGGTACTACAAGACAAGCTACGAAAATTATCTGGCAGGACAGGGCGTAGCTGACATGTGCATGCCATACATGATGGGACGCGGCGTGCACGCTCGCGGCGTGGGCAATATCAACTCCGGCGATCCGTATTTTGGCGAAGCCATGTTAGCTTCCGGCGGAACTATACAAAAAGTTGACGTTGAGGAAAATACAATCCATGTCATTGCCGAAACTGATCGGCCAAACTGGCTGGTACTTAATCAGAATTTCTTCCCCGGATGGAGGACACAACCGCCAAGAGAAGTAAAAAATTGGAACGGTCTTGTAGCTGCCCGTATAACCTCTGAAGATTCTGACATTACATTCCGCTATCAACCGCTCTCCTTTTTGGTTGGACTATGGATTTCCATCTTTACCCTTGTATTACTCTTGACCCACATAAAAGTGACAATACCTGCCAGCGCTGCAATAGTTAACCCAAGCCCCGCAGGAAAACCGGGCGCATGATACGCAAGAACGATATCATAATCTCCGGGAGATATTTTAATTGCCAATAAGCCGTTATCTGCTTGGAATACCTCCCCCGCAGAACTCTCCCAGCCTTCGTGGTGCTTATAGTTAATAATAATATCGCCGCTTGCAACATTTGCTTTCAAATGCAAAATATTGGGTGAGAACTTGGTAATTTCAGCTTGCCCATCTCCATCAACATATACCTCGCCTCGATAGTAATCGGCATCTTGGATAATAGTAACGCTATCAACATCCTGCCATGCATATAAAATAGCAGGACAGAATGTGGCCGCTCCTCGATTTTGCTTTACCGTACGGTATGGGTTATTCCCTCTTGCTTGCACAAAAGAACTATCAATAAAAGGAATATCTTGGCGGGAGGTATCAGGCAAATGAGGATAGCCTTGCAGTAAGAGAGGCTTTGTCGTGATAAAAAGATCAACGAGAACAAAGAGAATTATCCCGACCTGAATCGCATGTCGCATTGTCCGTGTTTTGGCGAAAGGAATAAATCGAGTAATTCTTGAAAGCCCCGCTGCTGCCAATAGAGAGATGACAAATAAAACCATAATAAAGACCCTGTGCTGATTGCGAAGCTCTTTGATATATGGCAACAGCTCTAATGGATTTGCGCCCAGGGCACTCAACCCTATCGCGAAGAAGACTATTCCCACAAAAATAAGAGGGGCAAGCACCCTTCTCACAGATCGGTATAGAAATGCGCTTCCTGCCAACATAACCGGAATAATGCCGATATAATATGCAAAATCGCCTCCTGCAATATTCTCCGGACTTGTTTCAACGACGTTTATCGGCCTGCTCAAGAACATATCCGCAATATACGATATCGGTAATTGCATCGTATCCTCAAGAGCGCCAATTTTCTCACGAAAGAAAAAGAGGTCTGGCAAAAACTTAAAAGCACCGATAAGAAAAGCTCCTGCCCCAATAAAAACAACTCTAATAAGAGCTCGCTTCTTGCCGTTTGATGCAACATCTAAAATAAGCGCATAAAGCAACAATCCAATTCCCACATACGCAAGCAGGTATGATCTCCCCGCTATCCCGATAAAGGCCAAAGCTAAAACGCTTACAAAAATATATTCTATTTTTTTAAATGATTTTATATATCCCCAAAATATCCACGGCACCCACATCGTTGTAAGCCACAAAAACTGCCCCAGAGCGAGATGCGTAGCTAAAAATCCGCTCGTAAAAAATAGAGGGACAGCGAGAAAAACTGCCGGATAGGGAATGGCAAGTGCCCTACCAAAAAGCACCATTCCAATACCTCCTATGATAATAGACAGCCATACGGCTATCTTGGGTCCAATCACTGCATTGGTGAGCAAAGATATGAGTCCGGCAAGTGAGAAAAAATATGTTTGAGGATTTGCAAGGCCAGGAGCGCCTCCGCATATATAAGGGTTCCAAAAAAGAAATTGCCGGTAATGTAAAACAGAGTGCCGAAAGGATTCGTACGTGGCGGCGGCTTCCGGCCAATCCCAAATACCTTCTGCCGAAAGCCTGGAAACAAGCGGGATACTAAACAGCGACGAGATGCCTATGCATACCAATACAACAACAAACCCTTTCTTCCATTTCATCATGTGGTTATTCTACAGGGCTCTTGCATCGACATCTAGCAAACATGCAGATATCATTATGAAAATGATACTCAACGCCATAAAACAGCATAAAATCGGAATTTCCGCCATCATCCTCACGTGGTTTATTTTTTTTCTGCCGATTATATCCGGACAATACGCGTACTTTCTTGATGATTTGAAAATTATTTATCATCCGATAGAAACGCTCTATGCGGATTTTCAGCACAAGTGGCAGCTGCCGTTATGGGCAAATGAATTCGGATTCGGGCAGCCTTTGCTTGCATGGGGACAGCTTGGATTTTTCACACCGCTGCATCTCATCATGCGCGCACTCTATATTCCGCCGCTTATATTATTACAAATATCCGTAGCGGCATATTTTCTTATTGGCAGCATCGGAATGTACGCATTTCTCATCAGCAGAAAAATCCATCCCGCGGCCGCAACACTCGGGGCTATTGTCTTTGCGTATTGCGGATTTAATATCGGGCATTTAAATCATGTAAATTTTTATACCAGCACCATGCTCTTGCCATGGCTGCTGATTGCCATTAATCAGATTATCAAAAAACCGACATTCGCGCGCGCTTCGACGCTCGCGCTTGCGGCCTCCGTGACAACCCTAAGCGGACAGCCGCAAGTGGTGCTATATACATTTATTGTTGCGACCGTGATCGGACTTGCGCTGTTTATTCCAAGATTCAGCATGAAGACACTTTTGCTCACCATATATGCAGGAGGCGTCGCGTTTCTTTTGTCGTCGTTTGCGCTCCTGCCTTTGCAAGAATTTTTGCCGCAAACGGAGCGTGCGGCTCCCTTGCCGATGACGGAACTGTATGAATTCAGCTATCCGCCCTATGCGGCAATTACGCTTATATTGCCGTATTTCTTCGGAGATCATGCAAACTATTTCGGCCCGAAAGGATTCCAGGAGCTTGCAGCATATACGGGAATTATTCCGCTTATCTTGGCCGGTATGGCGCTTGCTTCATGGAAAACATATAGGAATGAACGCATTGCAGCGCTTGCGCTTGTGCTCGGAGGCATAGCGCTTGTTCTCGGGCGATATTCCCCCGTTTATACCTATCTGGTAGAAAACCATTATATTACGACAATTGGCGTTGTAGGAAGATTTGTCTTCTTTTTTGACATCGGAATAGTACTGCTGGCAGCTATCGGACTGCACGATATGATTACTGCAAAAAGTTCTCCAAAAAATATATTGCGCCTTGCCGCGGGATATGCAGTGCCACTTTTCCTTATTGCAGTGCCCGTATACATATATATTCAACATGACGCGGCATTTGCAGCGCGATTTTGGGAACTCTTTCAGTTCAGCAATGTATCCTGGTGGCTTATTGCTGCCGGAATTCTTTTGCCGGCCGCGCTTCCGTTTTTGAAAATAAAACCGGAAAGAAAAGCATGGCTGCTCCCCGTGCTCGCCGCAGGAACGCTTATTTTTTATGGATGGAACTATAATCCGAGAATTCCCGCATCCGAAGCAAAAAATCCTTCTCCTTTTGCAGAAGATTTGCTCCAATTCCGGCAAGAAACAGGCCTTCCTGCAAGGCTGTATGCGGCAGAACATTTGCCGGTAACAGGCAACCCGAATGTCGCCTTTATGCTTTCTGAATACATCTCGCCTCTCTTTACCGTCATACAGCCGATCATACTGCCCAAAAAAAATATAGATTGCCTGATTGTACCAATACAGGCCGATTCAGAAAAAGAGACTCAAATGACGGTTACAATTCAGTCCGGACTGCAAGGGAAAATCTACTTGGAAACAAGCGTTTCCTCTGACGATGTATACAAAAACACGGATCAAAAATTCTGCTTGCCCAATATACCCGAAGAAGAAACCGACAACCTTTTCATGAAATTCTCAAGTACACATGACACGAACATGAAAGTATTTACGACATCCAGTAAAAGCGATCAGGCAAACGTATACTTTGTCAGAAAAGAACATCCCACAGAAAAACAGCTTTCCCAATCCATAAAGCCCCTAAGTGTAAAATATACGGCAGTGTTTCCCTCCCAAGTGGACAAGGAAAACGCATTAATGGTTCGCCATATCCAGGCAACGGCAGGCGCCTCGAGCGCAAGGTGGATTGGAGCGCTTTCCATACGGCCATACCGCGAATTCATCGATATGTTCCTTGCAAACGATTCTGAAGCATTTGACGGAGACGGAGTGCACGCCCTCACAAAATACAAAACGCTGGTGGACATGGCCGGCATTACGCATTTTATCCAACTGTTTGAATATGAACAAACGAACGACCCCATGATCTCCGCAGGCTATACACTGATCAGAGAAGCGGACATCGGAAATTCCCTCATACGGCTCTATGAAAATCCGACTGCCTACCCGAAAGCCTTTCTATCCGAACATGCGCAGTTTATTGCGGCAAACGATGAAATCAGAACCCATCTGACAAATCCTGATTATGATCCCAGAAAGCTCATCTACGTATCCGGCCCGACACCGCCGGACGTTTCTCCCGATGACTCTTCTATCTCCCTTGCCGCATCCGCAGATATTATTTCATACAAAGAAACTCGCGTAGACGTCCGGGTAAAAACCAACAAAGAAGCATTTCTCGTGCTCAATGACGCAAGCACGGAACAATGGCATACGTTTATCGATGATGCTCCCGCACTGCAGTTGCGCGCCAATACTATCTTTAAGGCAGCGCAAGTCCCCGCAGGAGAGCATATCGTTTCATTCCGCTATGTTTCCCCGGCCGCAGAAAAGGCAAAGCTGTTCACGGGTATCGCAGTCGCGCTTGTAGCAGCAGGATATGCCATCAGGCCAAGAAGACGGTAAAAGGCGGGACTGGCAATTAGCGATAGCCGCTCTGTGCATTGCTGCCGTCCTGCTCTTTCCTGTACAAGTTCCCGTAGGCAATACGGAGGAAAGCCTTGATGATGAACATGCGCTGATGCTCTTTGACGGCCATGATGTTTCTTTTGCGCTCGAATCATTTCCGAAAAATGGAAATTCACTTGCGTTATGGAGCAATGATTCAATCAGAGCATCGAGAGACGCCCGGATAATCATTTCCGTAGATGGCAAGGATGCGCACGCGACGCTCGGCGATATCCTCCGCGATACGCGAAAGCTTGCCATTTCCCTCCCAAAGAAAATTCCTGCAACGCTTCACATACGCCTTGCAAGCAATGGCATAGCCGAGAAATCAGCTCTCATAATACGAATGCAG
>CAZPRL010000035.1:0-7130 GCA_964589385.1 uncultured Candidatus Saccharibacteria bacterium
AAGCGCCAGGGGAATACAGTTTTACGGTGACTGCGACGGATAATGAAGGTGGAACCACGACGCAGGACGTGGGGGTTACGGTCACGGGCGATGATGCAGGTGATACTTCCTCTGATACCGGTGATGATGGTGGAGACGGAGATGACGGGGGCGATGATGGCGGCGGAGGCGAGGAGCAGGCTCCGGAAGAACCCGCACGTGCGCAGACATTTCAAACAGAGGCCGGCCATACCATTGACGGCAGCTATTCCGGTGTTGAGCCAAATGGCAACACGGTGGTATTGGCCCATCCAGGGGCAGTGCTCGAGCGCGAGGTATCAGTTCCGATGGATGACTACTGGCTCGATGTCAGGGTTAAGCACGATCGACCCGGACCCATACACATGGCCGTCTACCTCAATAATCGAGCCTGGAAAGTCATTCTCTTGGACAAGAGCGACAATCAATACCGAACCCATCGCGTTGGAAGATTGCAGGACTTTAAAGGTGGCACCATCCGCTTTCGTCTGATTAACGATACCTATGACAAAGCAGATCCCGGCAATCAAGAGAAAGACCGCAACCTTCACGTGGACTGGTGGCGGTTGGCGACAGGTGGAAGTGCACCCGTTGCAGCACCTACCCGTACACAAACATTTCAAACAGAGGCCGGCCATACCATTGACGGCAGCTATTCCGGTGTTGAGCCAAATGGCAACACGGTGGTATTGGCCCATCCAGGGGCAGTGCTCGAGCGCGAGGTATCAGTTCCGATGGATGACTACTGGCTCGATGTCAGGGTTAAGCACGATCGACCCGGACCCATACACATGGCCGTCTACCTCAATAATCGAGCCTGGAAAGTCATTCTCTTGGACAAGAGCGACAATCAATACCGAACCCATCGCGTTGGAAGATTGCAGGACTTTAAAGGTGGCACCATCCGCTTTCGTCTGATTAACGATACCTATGACAAAGCAGATCCCGGCAATCAAGAGAAAGACCGCAACCTTCACGTGGACTGGTGGCGGTTGGCCATAGAGTAAAATACATACGGCGTGGTGCATAATATGCCGGCGGATTTGCGAAAAGCTCTAATCTCTAGCTCAACTGTGCGAGCGCTATGGGAGGATATTACGCCGCTTGCGCGCAATGAATTTATTTGCTGGGTTATATCCGCCAAAAAACCGGAGACGAGAGCGCGTCGGATTAGGAGAACATGCGAGGAGCTTTTGGAAGGAAAGCGCCGGCCGTGCTGTTGGGCGGGTTGCATGCATCGTTAAAATTATTTTTATACTCCTGATCCGGAATACGATATGCCCACGACAATTGCGGTGAGGATTACCAAGGCTGTCGCCATTGCGAATATCGCTACTGTTTGCAGGAATAGTTTAACCGCTTTTTCGCGCTGTTGGTCGAGAAATAGGATAACGGGCTGATAGAAGAAGAGATAGGCCATGACCATGGCGGAAAGCACAAAGGTGGCGAGAAATCCCATCGGGAGAAAAATCGTTTCTTCCATATTCTCCAATAAGTTGGACCCGTAGAAAACGGTTGTTACGAGTACTATGATATAAGCGATAGCGGAGAGTGCGTTGTAAAAAGGATTTGTTGTCATATGTTATTTTTTAAATTCTAAAATATCTCCCGGTTGGCAATCTAAGGCTTCGCAAACTGTTTCCAAGGTTGAAAAGCGGATTGCCCTTGCCTTTCCATTTTTCAGGATGGAAAGATTGGCCATGGTAATGCCAACTTTCTCTGTAAGTTCCGTGACGCTCATTTTTCTTTTTGCCAGCATCACATCAATGTTGATTATAATTGCCATAGTGTTTTCCTTAGACCGTTAGGTCGTTTTCCGACTTTATTGCGATGGCATTTTGCAACAGGCTTTGGAGTACTGCAGCAAAGATGGCAATCACAAATGAAGCAAAAATAATAACCAATCCGATTGCTACGACACCCGGGGCGTCGTCCTGCTCCGCAACGCGAACTATGTATGGCATGCCTACTGTATACAAAGCACTGATGGCGATGGCGCAATATTTTATGTTCTTTAAAGCCGTTACGGATAAAGGCGAGAAAGCCGAGTTTTCATCAATGTAGCCCAATAGCTTTAAAGCTTGATACAGTGCGAGGAAAAAGGGTATCGCCGGTACATACATGCCCAGTAAGATCGGGTCATAGCCTCCTACATCTATCGAGCCAATGATGCGGGGCAAGACAACTATGCACAACGCAAGTACTCCTATTCCGATAAGAAAAATTACTGCTCGTAAGAACATTGTTGATCCTTGTCTCATAGCAAATATCGTAGTTATGTTGTTTATATCTTCATCCTAATGCAGCGATTATTGTTTGTCAATATATATTTATCGGTAAACATTTTTAGATTGAATGAAACCCTAAGGGTTTAAGTTGCCTTTGCTTCTTCACCTGTGCATACTGCGACTATGGCACCTACAATCGGTATTATTGCAGCAGAGTTTAATCCGGAAATCGTCGAGCCGATGGTTGAGGCGGCCCAACAGGAATTGGAAGCCGCGGGAGTTTCCGTTGATCATATTATTCGTGTTCCCGGCAGTTATGAGATCCCCCTTGCGGCGGACATGCTGCTGAAAAAGGGCGGTATTGATGCCCTGGTTGTTTTGGGGCATATCGAAAAAGGAGAAACGCTGCATGGCGAAGTCATGGGGCATGTTGTGCATCGCAGTATTGTTGAAATGCAACTCAAATATTCTATTCCTATTGCAATTGGTATCATCGGCCCCGGCGCAACGATAGAACAAGCCGTAAGCCGTAATCGCGACTATGCAATCGGTGCTGCGCAGTGCGCGCTGAAGATGATTGGGATAATCCTTGGAATTCGTTAGAGTCGTGATACAATAGTCCGTATGAATACATCAAACAATGATATAGAGGATAATAAGATAATGGCTGCATTGTCCTATATTTGGATTTTAAGCATCATTTTCTTGCTGGTGAAAAAGGACAGTCCGTTTGTTCAGTTCCATGCCAAGCAAGCAGTTGTTATCTTTGCCGCTTCGCTTATATTCGGATTTATTCCTGTCTTGGGCTGGCTGGCGAATCTTGTTCTGTTTGTTTTTGCCATCATGGGCATTATGAGAGCGTATCAGGGAAAGTGGGCGAAGCTTCCGATTGTTTCCACGATTGCCGAACAAATTAAGTTTTAACCGCCTTGATAGCGCCGGGCAAGAAACGGTCATATGACTACACCCATTCGACAGGCTCAGGGTAAACAAAAAATAGTTCCGCATCTGTGGTTCGATAAAGAAGCAAAGGAAGCTGCAGAGTTTTATGTATCGTTGTTTCCGGATTCAAACGTGAGCAATGTGACAACACTGTACGATACTCCCTCGGGCGATACCGATATCGTATCGTTTCAGCTGTCGGGGTATTCGTTTATGGCTATAAGCGCCGGGCCTCTTTTCAAGTTCAACCCTTCTATTTCGTTCACGGTTAATTTTGGCTCATCGCAAGATGCGGACGCGCGGCAAAGAATTGATGACGTATGGGCGAAGCTTTCCGAAGGCGGGACAGTGCTGATGCCGCTTCAGAAGTATCCCTTCAGCGAGCGTTATGGATGGATACAGGATAAATACGGGCTTTCGTGGCAATTAATTCTGACAAATCCTGAAGGCGAAGAGCGGCCCCGCATTATTCCGTCTCTTTTGTTTGTGACTGATGAAGGCGATAAGGCACAAGAGGCTTCCGATTTCTATCTGTCTGTATTCAAGGGCGCAGAGCGCGGGACGATTGCTCGCTACGGCGCCGGGATGGAGCAGAATAAGGAGGGGGCGGTTATGTTTACTGACTTTACGCTTGAGGGAGAGTGGTTTGCCGCGATGGACGGCAGTGCGCGCATGCACGACTTTGCATTCAATGAAGCTATCTCCTTTATTGTGCACTGTGAGAATCAGGAAGAAATAGATTACTACTGGGAAAAGCTATCTGCGGTCCCTGAATCCGAGCAATGCGGCTGGCTCAAGGATAAGTATGGCGTTTCTTGGCAAATCGTTCCCACGGCTATGAACGAAATGATGGCAAGCGGCGATACGGAAAAGATTGCGCGCGTTACGGAGGCATTCCTTAAGATGAAGAAATTCGATATTGCAGAATTGAAAAAAGCTGCGGACGGAGGATAGTGGTATGCTTGTGTAAGAAAGGCGGTGATATCTGTATGAACAAAAATATATTGATAAGTCTGTTAACAGCCGGAGCGCTGATTGCATCAAGCGTTGGAGCTGCGGTAGTGCCAGAAGAGCTTATAGCAACCCTTGATCCGATTGCGCCGCTTGCCTATGAGCCAACACAATTTCCTGTTATCTATAATGTAACCGGAAGCCTTGATTACGGATTCGATGTTGCTACCGGAAGCAGCGTTACGTTGTACATCAACGATGTGTTTGAAAGTTCTCAATCTATTGATGACAATACGTTCGGCATCTTCAATTATAGCGTGCCGTGGCTGATTGCCGGACCAGGGACATATGCAGTAAAAGTAGTGGCTGTAAACGGATTCTCTGAAGTTATTGCGGAAACAACGGCTACGGTAAGCCAGACAGAGCCTACGCCGGCTTCGTCGGCCGGATGCAAAGCGGCACCGGCTATAGCAAATGAGCTGCTCAAAGCTAAGGGCATAAAGCCGGGAGTGGAAGATAGGAAAAATTTCGTATCTCAAATCGCGCACGATATGGAACCTCAAACGAGTTTCCAGGGAGTCTCGGCGTGTGATATTACTTCCTATGAAGCTGTGATAAATTCGTATTTAGATGACGTCCTTGCGGCGTATTAAAGAATTATCGCATGATAAAAAACAGGCTCTGGGAGCCTGTTTTTTAGCAGCTTCGAGAAACTTTTAGTACAATTATCATATGCTTTGGTACGCGAAAACGGTTGAGGATGTAATGCGCCAGCTATCCACGAGCCTGACGGGGCTCTCTGATGCAGAGGCGCGACAAATGCTAGAAAAATATGGACCTAATACATTGCCTGAAGGATCGCGTGATTCTTGGCTTAAGCTGTTCTTTCAGCAATTTTCGAGCGCTTTAATTTATATTCTTCTTGTTTCTGCAATCTTGCTGCTCATTATGGGCGATGTGCTGGATGCGGCTATTATTGCAATCGTTCTTTTCTTTAATGCTCTTATTGGCAGTATTCAAGAGGGGCGGGCGCAGAATACTCTTGCCTCGTTAAAGAAGTTTGCGGAAGCTACGGCTACAGTCAGGCGCAATGGCCAGGAGGTTGCATTGCCGGGATCCGCAGTTGTTCCCGGGGACATTCTTGTTCTCTCTGAAGGAGAGAGGGTTGTCGCTGATGCGCGAGTTGTTTTGTCGAACGGATTAAAAGTTGATGAAGCGGCTCTCACGGGCGAATCGGAGCCGGTACATAAGAGGGTCGACATACTTGCATCACGGGCTTTTCCCGTAACAGATCAGCAGAATATGGTGTTTAGCGGGACATATATTGTTTCCGGAAATGGACTGGCTATTATAGTTGCAACAGGATTGGAGACTGCAATGGGACAAATCGCAAAGAAAATTTCAGTCATAGACACAGAAATTCCTCTTCACGCCGAAATTAGGCAGCTTACGCGCATCATTTTGGCGGGAGTATTTGCGCTTACCGCATTTCTGATGGGATACGGCTTGTGGGTTGACTTGCCGCTTCAAGAAATGTTTAAAACCGCTGTGGCTTTGGCGGTTTCCGTTGTTCCGGAAGGGCTGCCGGTAGTCGTTACGCTGGTTCTTGCTACAGGCGTTTGGCGGATGAGCAAGCGCAACGTCTTAGTGCGCCGTCTGCAAGCGGTTGAGGCATTGGGCCAAGCTCGGATTATTGCCGTTGATAAGACGGGCACCATTACGCGCAATCAGATGGTGATTGAGCGTGTGTATGCGCAAGGTTCCGAGTATGAAATTAGCGGATCTGGCTATAGTTCAAGCGGCGATATTACAGATAAAGCAACGGGAAAAGCGGCAAACGCTTCTCTTGGTATTCAGTTTGCAGCACGGGTTGCCGCTTTTTGCGCAAGTGCTTATGTAACATATAGCGAGGATAGAAAAGAATGGAGCGTGACGGGTGATCCCACGGAAGCGGCGCTGTTGGTATTCGGAGAGAAGGCGAATATATTTCGCGATGATCTTTTGCGTACGCATCCTCTTGTGCATGAGATTCCTTTTTCTTATGAAACGAAATATCATGCGACGGTCCATGAGGTAGATGGGCGAGCGTTTATTGCCGTTGTAGGTTCGCCGGATGAGGTGATGGAGTTGTGTAAAACGTTCCGGGATGCAGATGGCGCGCATGCAAAGATAACGAGTACTGAACGCAATGAGATAAAACAAGTGCTCACATCTATGGCAGAAGATGGGTTACGGGTCTTGGCATTTGCCACCGGTGAGGGCGATTTGAAAAGCGAAGGCGCATTATCGGGAAAAAGGATGGTATTTGGCGGATTGTATGGCATGAAAGATGGGTTGCGGACCGAAGTATACGAAGCGTTGCAGATGGCGCGAAATGCCGGGACAAAGGTTGTCATGATTACCGGCGATCATGTAATAACCGCGCGGGCAGTAGCACGCGAGGCGGGCATATACCAAGAAGGGGACACGGTTTTGACCGGAAATGATTTAGTGGAAATGTCTGATGCAGAACTTGCTGTCCAGTTGCCGCGCACAACGGTGTTTGCTCGTGTGACGCCCGACCATAAGCTGCGTATTGTTCAGGCATATCGCCAAATAGGAGAGATTATTTCTATGACGGGTGACGGCGTTAATGATGCGCCCTCTTTAGTAGCTGCTGATTTAGGGATTGCAATGGGCACTATTGGTACGGAAGTAGCCAAAGAGGCGGCGGATATCGTATTGCTTGATGATAATTTTGGCAGCATTGTTGCAGCGATTGAAGAGGGACGCCATATCTATCGAACTATTCGCAAGGTTACGCTCTATTTATTATCAACGGGCGTTGGGGAGCTTTTGACGGTATCGCTTGCCATTCTCGCCGGATATCCGCTGCCGATTTTGGCGGTGCAGATTCTGTGGCTGAATTTGGTGACGGATGGGTTTCTTGATGTAGCGCTGGGGATGGATCCGAAAGATAAGGATTTGCTCGCTGGGCGGGATAGGGCTCCG
>CAZPRL010000036.1:0-6967 GCA_964589385.1 uncultured Candidatus Saccharibacteria bacterium
CGCGAATACAGATTGCGTCGTTCATTGAAGGCTATAAAGGAACAGTATGATTTTATTTTAATTGATTGCCCTCCCAGCTTGGGACTTTTGACTATCAACGGGCTTGCAGCGGCAGATCGGCTGTTAATTCCCGTACAGTGCGAGTTTTATGCACTGGAAGGATTGCATCAGCTGCTTACCACGGTTGATTTGGTGCGCAAGCATCTCAATCCTCGCCTGCAGGTACTTGGTGCGGTATTGACCATGTTTGATCGCAGAACGCAGCTTTCCCGAAAAGTGGTGCGAGAAGTTCGCAAAACATTTCCCGGGCACGTATTTGAAAGTATTATCCCCCGCAATACCGAACTTGCAGAGGCTCCGAGCACCGGAAAAACGATATTGGAATATGATAGGAGCTCTCCCGGCGCGCGTGCGTATGAATATCTGTCGGAAGAGCTATTGAATCTCTATCCATAATTGAGTATTGTTATACCTATGGGACTTGGACGCGGATTAGCTTCTCTTATATCTGGACGTGATTCAGACGTATCTCCTGACGATGTATTGGAGCGCATTGACAGCATGGAACTTGAAGATGCAGAAACCGCAGCGCCGGAAAAACCGAATGTGACGCTATTGTCCATAGACGAAGAAGTTGAGGAACAAGTAATGCCAAGAGGGATTCCTGTCATAGGGGAAGATAGTGAAGAGGATGAGCCATTAGATGAAGATCCTGTAGAGGCTGTTGAGGATGACATTGCGGAAGTGGAGGAGGCTCAGGCTGAAGAGGTTGCAACAGATATTGAAGAAGAGGAAGAAGACGATGCTACTGAAGAAGTTGTTGCTCCCGAGATAGAGGAACCGGAAGAGGAAATCGAAGATATTCCTGAAGCTGCGCCGGAAATTTCCGCAATGCCGGAAGCAAAGGCACAGCCCGCAAAGATGAGGGAGATGACAGGAGATGCGTGGGATCAGCATGAGGATACCGTACAGCAGATTCTGCTTGGAGATATTGTGATTAATCCGTTGCAGCCGCGCAGATCATTCGATCCGAGAGAACTGGAAGACTTGCAGGAATCTATTGCGCAAAACGGAATTTTGCAGCCGCTCGTGGTGCGTCGGCTTGAAAGCGGATCGTATGAGTTAATTGCTGGTGAACGCCGGTTGCGTGCAGCTACCGCGTTGAAATGGGATCGAATTCCCTGCGTTGTTCGCCGCGATGTAAAATCCGACCAATCCCGCCTTGTATATGCTCTTATTGAAAACGTTCAGCGGGAAAACTTGAATCCGATTGAAGAAGCCCTGGCATATAACCAGCTGAATAAGGACTTCGGATTAACGCATGAGGAAATCGGAGAGCGCGTTGGAAAGAGCCGAGTGGGCATTACGAATATTGTCCGAGTGCTTCAGCTTCCCGCGGAGATTCAGCGGGGAATGATAGAGGGAAAAATCACCATGGGGCATGCAAAGGCAATTTTGATGATTCCCGATCAGGAAAAACAGATTCGCTTTTATCACCACTTGGTAGATGAAGGGCTTACGGTACGAAAGGCGGAAGTGCGCGCAAGAAGAATTCAGCGCGCGATGAATATCACGGATCCGAAGCGAATGATCCATCAGCATAAGAAAGATCCGATTGCGCTGAAATACGGCCCTTCGCTGGAAGATCGATATGGATACCATGCAACGGTGCGATACGGAGACGGACGCCATGTGTTTGAAGTTGTATTCCGGGCAACAAGCGAAGCGGAACTGGAAGAGCTTACGGGCAGGCTGCTTGGAAAGAACGAACTTCCCGGACAAGACTTGGAAAAAGACTTGATTGGAGAATAAAAAATACCCCGGCCAAAGATGGCGGGGTATTTTTTATATGGGATGAGGTTATTCCTCTTGTTGCGGGGCTTCTTTCTTAAAGCTGCATGTTTTTGAGCTGCATCGAACCGTGCTTTTTGCTCCGTATACGAGCATGCTTTGGCAGTCGGGACAGAGTTCTCCGGTCGGCTTGCTCCAATATGCATTTTTGCATTCCGGGTATTGATCGCATGCATAAAATACTTTTCCGCGCCGAGATTTCTTTTCGATAATCTTTCCTTTTTTGCATGCAATGCAGTCTACTCCCGTTTCTTTTACAATCGGCGTAATGTGTTTGCAGTCGGGATAGCCGGAGCATCCCAAGAACGCTCCGAAGCGTCCGCGCTTTACGACGAGCGGTTTTCCGCAATCCGGGCACATCGTTCCGGAATATTCTTCTTGCAGCTTCTTCTCTTCCCCGATAGCTTCGGTGAACTTGCAATCCGGGTAGTTGCTGCAGGCTTTGAATTTTCCGAATCTGCCAAGCTTGATAATAACCGGGCTTTTGCATTTCGGGCATGTTTCGTCTGTCGCTTCTTCGGTGAGTTCCGACTTTTTCAGTTCTTTCCCTTTTTCTTTAATCAATGCGTGGAATGGGCCGTAGAAATCCTTAATAACAGGCTGCCATTTCTTTTCTCCTGATGCGACATCATCCAGGCTTGCTTCCATGTTTGCGGTAAATTCGATGTCGACAATGTTCGGGAAGTGGGTGGTGAGTACGCCGTTTACGAGCGTTCCGATTTCCGTTGGAGCAAAACGCTTCTCGTCATTTTTTTCTACGTAGCCTCGTTTTTGAATTACGTCGATGGTCGGAGCGTAAGTGCTCGGGCGTCCGATGCCGTGCTCTTCCAGCGCTTTTACGAGGGTGGCTTCCGAATACCTGGCAGGAGGCTGGGTGAAATGCTGGTCATGATTGATTGCAACAAGTTCGAGTACGTCGTTTATTTTAAACTCCGGTAAAATAGTTTCTTGCACAGCCGCTTTTTCTCCGAGGGCGCGGATAAATCCATCGAAGATGACGGATACGCCGCTTGCTTTAAATGCATAGTTGTTTGCGGCGATATCTATTGTCGTGTGATTAAACTTCGCATCGGCCATTTGAGAAGCTACCATGCGCTGCCAAATCAGGCGATAGAGTTTTGCTTCAGAGGGATCAAGCTCGTTTGCAAGGTGTTCGGGAAGGCGGGACGGATCGGCAGGGCGGATTGCTTCGTGCGCTTCTTGCGCACCTTTTGCTTTTTTGGAAAAGACGCGAGGCTCTGCAAGCGCGTATTCTTTTCCAAAGGTTGCTTCAATCGTGTTTTTTGCAGATTCTACTGCGTCTTTTGAAAGATTGAGCGAATCGGTACGCATATAGGTGATGAATCCGTTTTCGTAGAGGCCTTGGGCAATCATCATGGTGCGCTTGCTGGAATATCCGAGCTGGTTGAACGCCGCCTGCTGGAGCGTGCTGGTGGTAAACGGGCCGGGAGCCGTACGTAAACGCTCTTTTTTTGCGATATCCGATACGGTATATGTTGCGCCTGTGAGGTCTTTCAAAATCTTTTCCGCCGCTTCTTTGTTTTCTATGCCGAGCTTCGTGATTGCCTTGCCGCCCCGCGCTTTCAGCGATGCGGGAAATTGCTCTTTATCTTTTTCGAGCATCGCGTCTATCGTCCAGTATTCTTGCGCGATAAATTTGCTGATCTCTTCTTCTTTTTCCACGATAAGCCGAACGGCCACAGACTGTACGCGGCCGGCGGATAGCCCTCTGCGCACTTTATGCCAAAGGAGGGGAGAGAGTTCATATCCTACCAAGCGGTCAAGCACGCGGCGCGCCTGCTGCGCGTCTACGAGATTCTGGTCGAGCTCTCTGGGGTTTTCGATAGCATTCGTGATTGCCTTTTTTGTAATTTCCGTAAAGGTGATGCGTTTTGCTTTTTCCGGCTTCGGAGCGAGCACCTCGTATAAATGCCAAGCGATCGCTTCTCCTTCGCGATCTTCGTCAGTTGCGAAATAAATGATATCCGCTTTTTTTGCAGCTGCTTTCAGGTCTTTTATTTTATCTTTCGCCTTTGGCGGAATAACATAGCTTGGCTCGAAATTATTCTTTACGTCTACGCCTATTTTTGTTTTCGGAAGATCCCGCACATGGCCGAAGCTGCTCTTCACGATAAAGTTCGGCCCAAGATATTTTTGGATCGTTTTTGCTTTTGCAGGTGATTCTACGATGACAAGATTTTTCATAACGCGTACGTAAGGAGTAAAGCGCGATTACTATTTGAAGTCAAGCTGTCCCTCACCGCTTCGCATACTTCATGCCCCCGACATGCGCTGCGATTCCAATCATTTCAAGCTCCGCGAGCGCTGCGGAAACTTCCGCAACGTTTCTCCTGGAAGCTACGGCAATATCATCTATGTACAGAGGAGACTCTGACAATACTATTGCAACCGCTTTCAAGTCTTCACGCAGCGGAGTGTTTTCGATATCCTGCTGCTTTGCCTCTGTGAGTTCAAAGAGAGATATAAGATCATCGGGGTCTAAAATAGGTGTTGCACCATCGCGGATGAGCATGTTGGTGCCTTCGCTGGCAGGGTCGGTAATGGGGCCGGGTACGGCCAAGACTTCCCGGCCTTCTTCGAGCGCGAGACGGGATGTAATAAGCGAACCGGAGCGCTTTGCGGCTTGTATGACGAGTGTTGCCCTGCATAATCCCGCGATAATTCTGTTGCGGGCGGGGAAATGTCCGAGATAGGGTGCAGTACCCGGTTCATATTCGGAAATAATAAGTCCTCCGCTTGCGAGAATTTCCTGTGCGAGCGTTTTATTGCCTCTTGGGTAGATTGATGCGTCGTCGACTCCCGAGCCCAGTACCGCGATTGTAGGGCCTCCTTGCTCAATCGCAGTTCGATGTGCGAAGCTGTCGATGCCGTATGCCATTCCCGATACGATTGCAACGCCGTTTCGGATCGGCCGGGGAAGAAGTTTTGCACATACCTGTCTGCCATACATGCTCGCTTTCCGGCTGCCGACTACGGCAAGCAGATATGGATGTGTAAGCAAACCGATGTTCCCTCGGCAATACAGAACTTCCGGCGGCTTATGCGTCTGCGCCAAAAGAGACGGATACGCACTGTCTGTTAGCGAAATAGTTTGAATATCGTATGCCATTTTCCTTATTGAACCATGATTTTACTCCGCAAGCGAGGCGATGAATTGATCGACGAGCTCCGGAGTTATGGCATCAGTGTTCCAAGAAAGAGTGCGCTCTTTTACTTGCCAGCGGGCGGAACTTCCGTCCGCATTTTTTATATTCGCAAGTTTTTGCAATACGGCGAGTGGATTATTTGCCGTCACTTCTATTTTTACATATGGATCTTCGTCGTTCGGAGATATCGTGCTGGTAGAAACTTTCGTGATACTATTTTTTGTCGCCAGGATTTCCAGAGAAATCATGCGGATGATATTTTGCACTTCTTGCGGTAGTGGGCCGTATTGTTCCTGCAAGGCTTTTACGCGTTCGGTAAGATCAGAAATAGCTTGTGCGCGCGAGAGGCGCACATACCAAGCGGTACGTTCGTCGGTATCTTCTATATAGGAAGAGGGAATATATGCAGGAAGAAGAATACGGATATCCGCGCGGGTTTCTTCTTCTTTTCCTTCTACCATATCAAGGTAGAGCTGCATGCCTACTTCGCTTGCCGAGCCGCTCTGTTCCCGGCCCATCATATTTCCTGCGCCTCGCATTTCCAAATCGCGCCGCGCAATTTCCCATCCGGAACCTACACGGGAGGCTTCGGTGAGCGCGGTCAGGCGTTCGCGCTGGGGGTCGGTTAAGCGCTCTTGCCCGTAGAGAAAATACGCATGACCTTTGCGGGAACGCCTTCCGATTCTGCCGCGCAGCTGGTATAGCTGGGCTAATCCGAAATGCGGAGCATCCCATACGATCATCGTGTTTACGTTCGGCAGATCCAGTCCGTTTTCCACAATGCTGGAAGAGATGAGCACGTCGATTTCTTTCGTGTCGAACGCATGAATGATGCGCGCGAGCTCTTCGTCCGACAGCTTTGCATGCGCAATTGCCGTTCTGGCGGACGGAATATGCTCGCGAACTATTTCCCGTATCATGCCGAGGTTCCTGATTTTTGAAGATACGAGATATACCTGGCCGTTGCGGGCGAGCTCCTGCCCTAAAGCTTCTTTCAATATGGACGTATGTTGTTTTTTTACAATTGTCTCAATATCTTTTCTGCCTTTCGGAGCGGTTGCGATTACGGAAAGTTCTCTCATGCCGGAAAGCGCAAGAGAAAGCGTGCGTGGTATAGGCGTTGCGGAAAGGGAGAGGATGTCCAAATCCCCGCGCATTTTTTTGAGCTGCTCTTTTTGTTTTACGCCAAAGCGCTGCTCTTCATCGATGATAAGGAGAGAAAGATTTTTCCACGGGATGCTGTGGCCGAGGATGCTGTGCGTTCCGATTACGATTGCGCTTTTGCCATCTTCAAGATGCTTCTTTGCTTTCTTGATATCTTTTGTTGGCGTAAATCGGGAAAGGAGAAAAATGGAATCGGCAATGTCAGGCAGTCTTCCTTTGAATGTGTCCATATGCTGCTGGACCAAGAGCGTAGTGGGCGCAAGGAGAGCAATCTGTTTTCCGTTTGCATGTGCGTGCATGGCGGCGCGGATGGCAAGCTCCGTTTTGCCGAAGCCGACATCTCCGATAATAAGCCGATCCATAGGCGTATCTTTTTCCATATCGCGAAGAACATCTTCCCATGCGGTTTTCTGATCCGGAGTCATTTCATACGAGAACGATTTTTCCATCGCCGATTCTATGGAGGAATGGATGGCATAGGGAGACCGCTTTGCGGCGTTTCTTTTCTTCGCAATCTCGAGAAGCTCTCGTGCAAATTCTGCGGCATCTTCCTGCGCTCGTTTTTTCGTCTTGCTCCAAAGCGTTCCTCCAAGCCGATAGACTGCCGGCGCGGTTTCTCCGATATATGGAGAAACCTTATGCGCGAACGGCACGGGTACGGCAATAGAGTCTCCTCCGGCATACCGCAATATGATGTATTCGATTTCAGAGTCTCCTATGCGTCTGCGCTCAAGCCCTTCATATATACCAATTCCATGATCGGCATGCACGGCCGGTTTGCCCGG
>CAZPRL010000037.1:0-6672 GCA_964589385.1 uncultured Candidatus Saccharibacteria bacterium
CGCTGAAAAAGCGCGTTGTAACGCTCAACCAAGGTAAGGTCGTATCCGACCAAAAGGCCGGAACATATAAACTCTAACTCCCATGTTTTTCATCTCTTTCATCCGAGTTCTGCGCAACGCTCTTCGAAACTTTCGACGGAACGTGTGGCTCTCCATCGCCACAACAGTAATTATGACGCTTACTCTTTGTATTATTCTTTTCCTCTATGTCGTCAACGTATTGGGAGGAGAGTTTCTGCGCACGGTTGAACAGAAAGTGGATATTGCCGTTACTTTTAACGATTCCGCATCGGATGAAGAAATCCAAATTATCAACAGAGATGTTTCCGCCCGATCGGACGTAGAAAGCACGCGTATTGTAACGAAGGAGCAAGCGCTTGCAGAATACCGGTCGCGGCATGCGGATGATCCAACCATAGAAGAAGCGCTGCGGGAGCTCAATGAGAATCCGCTGCCTTCCAATATGTATATCGTTGCGCAAGATCCGCGGTTCTACGAAACTATTACCGAAAGCTTGAAGTCCGATAAATATTCCGCCTTTATAGAGAAAGTCAGCTTCCAGGACTCCAAAAGCGTTATCGAGAAAATGATCTGGATCATGTCTATCATCAAAAATGCGGGGCTCCTTGCAACTGCAATTTTCGGACTGCTCGTCATGCTTATCATGTTCAATACCATCCGTCTTGCCATTTACAGCTTCCGGGAAGAGATAGATATCATGAGGCTCGTAGGGGCGTCCAGATGGTATATCCAAGGGCCGTTCCTTATGGAGTCCATCATCGTTGCGCTCATCAGCGTCGTCATTGCAACAACAGTGTTATATGTATCAGTAAATGCCGCTTCCGCGAAAATCAGCCTCTTCTTCTTTACCGGGCAAAATACGAGCTTTAATGTATATGATCACATTGTACAAAACTGGACTTCGATTGTCGGGCTTCAACTTGCAATCGCAATCGGACTTGCGATGTTTAGCAGCTACTTCGCAGTGCGACGGTATTTGAGATAGGTTTTACAAAATCGTATTTAATATTTCCGCAAGAGATGGCGGAATTTCTTCGATGCTCACCAACGGAGCCGTACTCATCAAATTATAGAGCGATGGCAAATAGCGAGAATTTCGAAGGGTAATGCGCACTCGCGTGCCTTCAAATTGGTCTGTCGGCATCAATCGAACTTCCATAACTCCCGGATGCGCGCGCAATTTCCGCAACATGTCGTATCTCATGCCTTCCACCCACGCGTCTACCGTACGCGAGACTCCCGATTCATGCGCAATGGCATCTCTCGTACCGCTATGCACGACAGAGGCTTTATGGAGGAGCAAGATAGGAAGGTTGAGATCTTCCGCAATCCGAACGCTTCTTGTCGTCACGCAAACAGCTCTATCTGAAAATAGCGTGCTAAGAATTTCTTTTGTCTCTTCGGCGCCGAGAATATCCGCAACATCATCAAGCAATATGAGCGGCGCGCTCGAAAGTGCTGCGCGCGCAATGAGTACTTTTGCATATTCTCCGAGCGAAATAGTACCCATCGTGCGATTCAAAATATCTTGAATGCCAAGCAATTGCGCAATCTCTCCGATACGGGAAGGCAAATGCTTTCCGCCATGTATATCTCCAAATACGTGGAGCATCGCATATATCGCTTGATCGCTTTTCTCTTCATTTGAAAACCCAATATACCCGGAAGCCCCAGTTATGGCCGCGTCAGGTCTGGCACCATTGACTATGACACTTCCGGAGTCGGGAACAATACTTCCCGCCAACAGCTTCATGAGGGTTGTCTTGCCAGACGCGCTTGCGCCAAATACAACAGCATGTGTTCCGCTCTGCAGGGAAAATGATATGTCGGAAAGGGCGGGAATAGGATCCTTCTTTTTTCCAAGCAGCGCTTTCAAGCCTCCTTGCGGCTTATACGATGCATATGCATGGCGTACGCGAATAAATTCCGCTTCCATCCGTATAGTATAGCACTAAAGTTGCACATTTTGCGTATCCCACGTATTACTAGTAGCAGAACTTTGACAACTACATAATACGAACAATAAAGAAAAGAGAGGTGCGATTATGCCTACGCTTCGCGATTACAACTTTCCGCCGGTTATGAACGCATCGGGAGGGCGAGGGTTTTTCGGAGAAGGGTATTGGTACCATGAGCCGTACAAGTTGCTTGGTCTTTCTTTCAAGGGAATAGGGTTTGTCTCAAAGACGACAACAATGCAAGCCCGGCTCGAGCCGGAGAAAAAACTAGGCAACATGCCAATGATGCCAGACGGCATCACGCCGAAAGAATGGTTCCCAAAGACTATTATCACGAAGCCGCTTTCGGGCGTTGCGCTCAATGCAGTTGGGTTATCGGGGCCGGGAGCGCCGGACCTGCTTGCGCGCCTGCACTGGTACATACTCTCGGCAACACCCTGGCCATGGTTTTTGTCGTTCATGTCGCTCGAAAAAACAATGGACGAACGCCTGCAGGAATTGAAAGCTTTTGTTGCGCTGTTCTTGCCGACTATCCATGCTTTCAATCTTCCGGTTGGACTTGAAATAAATTTTTCCTGTCCGAACGTAAGCGTACGGCACGCATCCCTTGCGGAAGAAATCGGACAAGCGCTTGATATTGCCGACGAACTCAATGTTCCTCTGCAAATAAAGCTCAATGCCCTCGCGCCCATTCCGGATATATTTGAAGTTTCCAAACATCGCGCATGCGATGCCATTACGATGGGCAATACGATTCCTTGGGGAGCGTTTCCGGAACGAATCAACTGGCAAAAGCTCTTTGGAAGCGAAATATCTCCGCTTGCCCGTTTCGGCGGAGGAGGATTATCCGGCCCGATTCTTCGTCCAATCCATTGTGAGTGGATTCGCAATGCACGGGAATACGGTATCACTAAGACCATTTGGGGTTGCGGAGGTGTCGACAGCGCAGAGGCAGTCGATGAGTATGCAGCGGCAGGCGCAAATGGAGTCCAAATCGGAACCGTTTGCATGCTCCGGCCATGGCAAGTGCCGCGGATTACAGAACGAGCGTACGAAGTATTTTTGATCAACCATCTCTCATTGAAATGAAAGGTATTTCGCAATGAAGCAAGTAACGCTGAAAAACCCGATCGACGCCCATTTGCACGTTCGGCAGGAGAAAACCCTTGCGACGACCGTACCGCTTGCGGCAAGTCAATTCGCACAGGCGATTATCATGCCGAATCCGAAGCCGCCGATCCAAACGGCGGAAGACGTACTTCGGTACAAACAAGAAATCTTGGAACATGTGCCAAAAGGAAATCATTTTGAACCGCTCATGACATTCAAGATTCTTCCGGAAACGGATCCGGACCAGGTGGATCGGCTTGTGCCCGCGAGCGTTGGTGTTCGATGTCAAAGCCTCGTCATATCCGGCAAAATATACCCGAAAGGACTTACGACGCACGCCGAAGACGGCGTCGACGACTTCTTCGCCCTTTGGCCGGTATTCGAAAAAATGCAAGAGCTCGATATTCCGGTATGCCTGCACGGCGAGATGCCCGGAGACCATATCGAAGGGCCCGATCGCGAACGGGAATTCTTGCGCACGCTCAAACTTATCGTCCGCAGCTTTCCGGATCTTCGGATTGTAATGGAGCATATTACGACAGACGCTGCGGTGGATGCTATTCTTAGTCTTCCCGCAAACGTCGCGGCGACCATTACCGCGCATCACCTCATGATTACATGCGACGATGTGGGGGTTGACCGAATGCAACCGCACAACTACTGCAAACCCGTTGCAAAAAAGAAAGCAGACCGGGCTGCGCTCATATACGCGGCAACGAGCGGATGCCCCAAGTTTTTCTTCGGATCCGACTCTGCACCTCATGACAAGCATTCCAAGGAATGCGACGGTCCTTGCGCGGGAGTATTTTCCGCCCCGATTCTCCTCCAGTGTCTTGCGCAGACTTTTGCGGAGCATAACGCCCTCGATCGACTGCAACGATTCGCGTGCGATAACGCCAAGGCTTTCTATCGGATTATAAGATATACTTCTACCCCGAATCTTGTCGTTACGCTTTGGAACTCACCAATGGTTGTTCCGAGCATCATAGACGGATTCGTTCCGTTTATGGCGGAACAAAAACTCTCTTGGAGTATCAAAAACGAACCGTAGCAACTTTTACCCACCCGGCGCCTTATGGCTTCGGGTGTTTTTATTTATCTTGCGCGCGCTTTCAGCGGTGCTATATGGGAAGCAATGTTAATGACAAGCGCAATGAGCGCAATATTCTTGATGACGTACTGGCCCTCCAATGTCGGCACAAACGGAGCAGCCCATGCCGCTGCAGGGAGAAGAATAAGTACCATGCCGGTAGTAATCATATGGAATACAAAAAGGGGAATGGATAGGCGATCGAGCCGCGGAAACATGAAGAGGATTCCAATGATTACCTCGAATATTCCGAATAACACGATAAATACATCAAACGTCATAAACGGCATTGTTTTTTGTAAAAGCGTATCCACCAGAGGATTGGCGGGGGAGAATCCGAGCACTTTCAATATGCCGAACCAAAAATAGACGATAAAGATTGCAATACGGGACATGCGGAAGCTCATCGTTTTGCACGAATTAATGACCGTAGAATCAAACATAAATAGAAAGTTTTTCATATAGCTAGTATAGCATAACATAGGCAATAAAACAGCGGTCATGAAATTCATGACCGCTTTCTTTTTGTGCATTACTCAGGGACATCGTTGCCCTCCTGCGCTTCTTGATCCGGTCTCCAGAAGAATCGGTACTCTACCTCACTTTTTATTTTTTGCAGAAGTTCCTCTTCGGACAAACCCTCTAACCCAGCCAAAAGTTGAGCACCCTTCAGAATTCCAATTTTCCCCACCGAGAACACAGAGCACCAAACATCGAATAATTCATCATCTATACGCACCCCTCCATTCTCAATACGAGCAATTTCATCAAAAGACAATTCTCGCAAAAGCTTAGCGCACAGTTTTTCTCGTAATTCCTCTCGCGTCATTCTGCTTTTTAGCCGACCACGCAACAGAGCCTCGCCCCAATATTTCTCATACATCGCTATTCTCCTTGTTTGCAGGGTACATTCCATCAGCTCTATCATAAGAGTATTCCCATCGCTTTAGGGGAGCAAACACACCTGCCCCTTGTGTAAATTGACATTTTCGTCAAGACTATACATATTCCCGGGTCGTCTAATGGTAGGACAGCAGACTCTGAATCTGCTAATTTTGGTTCGAATCCAAGCCCGGGAACAGGAATAAAAAAGCCGGCAACAAACGTGTTACACGGCTTCGAAAAATACTCTAGAATCGGATTTTGCTATGGTGCTATATGACTTAACTCAGGTATCTGACCTAGAATCGCCTTGCAAATGCGATCAACTGGCTGACTGGCATCCAAATCAATCACGCCGACTTCATCGGGCCAAGGAGTGGTTATTTGTCGCATGTATTCATAGCCCTCAATCTTCCGCGCAAGAACCTCTTGGTCAGCACCGTACCTTTCGACTGCACGCATCCTAACTACTTCCTCGCGGATTTCTTCCGGAAGAACCAGTCGAAATACATAGATAGGCAGACTCGTTCTGTAGAGAAACCAGAATTTCAAGAAAGGGATTTTGGCTTCATCGCTGCCAAAGGTTGAGCTCAGCACAACGCCGCGACCCATTTGTATGTTAATTCCCGCAGCATTGATCATCACCTCTCTTATGTGCGTATATGCCCGCTTCTTACAATTTTGGGCCAAGAGCTGGTTTCGAGGGAACAACGCATGGCGAATCGCATCATCGTCCAAGTGATGAAAGCTGCCCAATCTGGCGATTTCTCGACCGATAGTTGTTTTTCCAGAAAATTGATAGCCCGTTATCGCAATGACAATTCGATTATTCGGAAGAGTCGGCTCCACGATTTATACCTCCTGAGAGTGAAAGGGGCAAAAGGACAACGCATCAATATACCATATTATATGGATAAATCAATATTACCTTACGCGCCGTGTAGACATTCGAACTGTTGGGCGATACCCTATCATCAATGCATACTATCAACAGGCGATTTACGGGCACTATTGGCGAAGAATATGAGCTTTTAAAAAAAGCAGTACCTCACTATGACGAACTGCAGGGAATTCTTAAAAGCGAACTAGAGAAATTTGCTTCTCAAAACAATGAGGGAAAATTAACCGTTTTTGAGGCTGGAACAGGAACAGGGATTACTGCTCTGTATGCCCTTGAAGCGAGCAAGCGCATATATGTTACCGCCGTGGACAATGAACCAAAAATGCTAAACAGGGCAAAGGAAGCCCTAAGAGATTTTAGTGAGAGAATAGATTTTTTAGAGAAGGATATTCTTAAGGCATTACAGGAACGTCAGGACAATTCGCTTGATGCATTCGTTTCCGGTTATACGATTCATAATTTGCCGCCAGAATACAGGCAGCTCGTTTTTCAAGAGCTTGCGCGCGTTTTACGGCCAGGCGGCTTATTTTTAAATGCTGATAAATATGCTCGTGATAATGAAGCTTCTCACAAGCAAGATTTAGATATGCAAATCAAGGCGTTTAAGATATTTACTGATATCGGCAAACCAGAGCTAGAGGACGAGTGGACCAAACATTATCTTGAGGATGATAAAATCAAAATTACAGAAACAGAACAGCGATCCATAT
>CAZPRL010000038.1:0-6560 GCA_964589385.1 uncultured Candidatus Saccharibacteria bacterium
CAGAAAACGCAGTGCACTCACCTTCGCTGATCAACTTCCGAAGATACCCTATTTGATTTTGCACTCAAAGAAGGATTGGCGTGTACCTGTAAGGCAAGCAAAGGAAATGGCAGCCAAACTCTCTCGAGCGAAGCTCGTACTATTCGAGGGGGATGATCACGCGCTTATCAGCAACTGGGAGGAAAGGAACAAACGGGTAATTGAGTGGTTTAAGAAACTTTGATCGTATCCACATTTCGACATGCTAAAGGTTTTGAATCAACCAAATATCAACGTTCTCGCCTTATCACATGCTTGGCAGAACGATCCAACTTTTCATAAGTATAAAAAGAAAGGTCACTTTGCCGTATTCCTTTTGGAAGCACTATCTCGTAGCCCGCTTCCTACATTTTCGTATGGCGGCAAGAAACATCCCATGCAGAAGCATAGACAGTGGTATGGAGATTTTGCGACTGACTTAAAACAATACTACAACGTTCATAAGAAAGACGTCCGTGCGGGACTTGCTGTTCGTAATATTGAGGAAGCAAAAAAGTTTCCATCTCAACTACGAGAACTCGTTGTATCTTTTGGTAACTACAAGCTTCCTTGCAACAAGATAATTTTAAGTCCCAATGTTTTCGGCGTATCGGGTGAAGGTTACGGACCAAAAATCGGAAAAACGGCTTATGCGGTCTTCATGCCAAATCCGAAAAAAGATCAGACGTGGCTCATGGTGCATGAGGTCTGTCACTCCTTACTCCTACCAGTTTTCGAATCGAAAAAGGTAAGAAGACTTATCAAGAAAACGGAACCCTTACTAGAAACCTGGTCAACGGCTGGATTCCGTAAATATTATCCGAAGTGGGAATGGGTCATCGAGGAAAACCTTATCCACGCAATTGAGCAATATGTTACGGGCACTTCTCTGAAAGAAAAAGAGTCGTGGGGCATGAAGCGCATCGGGTGGTTTGCTAAATCTTGGGCGGCCTTCCAAAAAGAGATGCGGGTTAACCCAAAACTGTCTGTGGAAGATTGGGTTGCTGAGACGTTAGAAGAGATAGCGAACTAAAAGTTTTGTCAGATAACTTAATCAATCGTCTCTACGAGCTCTAGCATCCGGATAATATGCCTCGGGCAAAAGGTCCGCTCCCACTATCTCTTGCCGATATATTCAGTAAATCTGAATAGGCGTACGCGCCCGCGCATATCCTCCACCTCCTCTTCGTAGATACGCGAGTGAATGGTCTTGAATCCTTGCGGCTCAAAATGATCTGTCCAGTCATGAGGTTTAGTAAAATATAATGTTTTCAACTCACTCGCATCCCAATTCGGGGAGGGGTAATCGTACATCGTTCTGACTGCGATAATCTTCGGATCGAACGTTGCGATCTTCTTGAAGACTAATTCCGTCGGCATAAATAAGGCAACATTAGAGAGGTAAAGCATTCCAAACTTCTCCACCGTCTGCCATTCCAAAAAATCCGTCTGCACAAACTGGATATTTTCCGGTGACTCCTCCCGTTTCAAGGTGTCAATCGCCGTCACCTTTGCTCCCATATCACGCATTGCGATGCTGTGGGCAAAACGCGCGCAACCGACATCAAGAACAGTCAAGTCTTTAAAGACGTCCTCGCCCATTTTTTCATTCACGACCTCGTAGAAAGGTGTTGCCATATAAATATTGTTCGACAACAGTATAACCTGGGAATACAAATGTTATATAGATTCGCTAAAGATTGAAAAAGAAGAACTCCAAGGATACCCTGATCATATGGAATGCATCTTTTGTAGGATCGCGAACGGAGAGGCTCCCTCCCACAAAGTTTGGGAAGACGAGAAACACCTTGCTTTCTTGTCGATTTTTTCGAATACGGAAGGATTTTCGGTTGTCATTACGAAAGAGCATTACCCTTCGTATCCTTTTGACTTGCCAGAGGATGTCTTGGTGGGTCTCCTACTCGCGGCCAAAAAAGTCGCAAAACTACTTGATACCAAGCTCGACGATGTCGGCCGCACTGGAATGATTTTTGAAGGGTTTGGCGTCGACCATGTTCATGCCAAGCTTTTCCCGATGCACGGGACGAACATGGTGGAATGGAGACCTATCAAATCCAACGTAGACAAATTCTTTGAAAAGTACGAGGGTTATATCTCTTCCCACGACTACAGACGAGCCGATGATGAAGTGCTGGCAGCGTTGGCGAAACGGATACGCGAATAAAAGCCTATGGAACACATCATGAAGCTCCGACCGGAACCGTTTTCGAAGATCATGTCGGGTGAAAAAACAATCGAATCCCGCTTGTTCGATGAGAAACGCAGGCTCATCAACCCTGGCGACGTAATTAGGTTTGTGCATATTGAAAATCCCAATGAATTTGTTTCTGCAAAAGTTCGAGCTCTCTATCGTTATGCGTCATTCGACGAGATGTTCTCCGAATTCTCCCCAGCTGAATTTGGAGGGGAATCAAAAGAGTTTCTGTTGAATCAAATCCATGCCTACTATCCCCTCGAAGAAGAGTCCAAATACGGAGTCTTAGGAATTCGCGTCCAAAAAATCTGATTGCGGCTAATAAGAAAGGCGCCGAACAGGTTATGTCCTGGCGCCCGTAATTCAGGTGCGCTGGAACTCGAGCACCACCCCGAGCCCGATCTTCTTTTCCTTGGGGTAGATGCGCTTCAGGATGCCGAGGACCTCCTCGACGGAAGAAGCCCCCGGAGCGATCCGTTCGTAAGCCTCCTTCGTCAGCATGGCCTCGAACGATCCGTAGGTCCGTACAGCTGCGACTTTGACCTCGCGGCTCTCCGAGTGGGTGATGAGCCGGATATATCTTTCGCTGATTTATTAAATTCCAAACGATGCCCTTGAAGCGTAGCGGTCACGCGCGTCGAAAAAGACGTTTTCCGTTTACGCATCTGATCCGCATCCATGTTTGATCCGTAAGCGAAGTAATATATAAAAATCATTAAGAAGCTCGACTATGCAATTAGCATCTGCTTCGGAAAGAGCCGCCCCAGTGCATGATCGTTAGCCGCCTTGATAGAACCGTGTGTTTCAATTTTAAGGATACGTCAAAACATCTTTTAGCCTTGGGTAGATAATGGAATCTTTTATATCATCTCGACATAGGCTCCAAGTTATGAACCTCTCAATTCCCAAACCGAATCCGGAGGTTGTTTTATAGTTCGGAAGCTCTCTTAAGCCGATGTACCAAGCATACGGCTCGGGACTGATATTCTGTCGCGCCAACGATTCCATCATTTCCTGAACGCTATCCTGTCTTTGCCCACATCCGACGATTTCGCCGCCAAAAGCGCCTTTTATCATCGGAGGGAAAAGAAGATCGGCGTTGATCACCTTCCTTGGGTCTTGGGGGTCCGGTTTCTGATAAAATGGAACTCGGTCGCGATCATAGCCGCCGACCCAGAAAGGCAACTCAAAGTCAAAAATTCGGGCCAGTTCGTTTTCACCCTCTGAAGAGATATCCCTACCAAATTCGGTGAAATTCACTAGATCTTTTCTCCCGTTTTTAACTAACGCGTTTATGGCCTCGTCAAAAGTAATTTCTGGGAAGCTCTTGCACTTGGTTATCTTCTTAAGAGTTGAGGATGATTTTTTAGCATTTAAACTCAACCTTTCCAAAATGGCTGGCATGAGCAAGCAAACTTCCGCCAAAATCTTGATGTAACCTTCGATCACCGGCATGAGGTCTTCCATCGCGCCTTTCATTTCAGCCTCACAATGAAAAAACTGGTTCAGATGTCTCTTGTCGGGGTCTTCACCACGCATTGACGGCTGGTAACAGTAAACATCGTCTAATCCATTTAAGAGTAGAGGTTCAAAACCGAACTGTGCAGAATCGACCAAGTTTGAATTGAATCTTCCAAATTTTATTGGTAGTGGCTCGGAGTCTGAGCCTGGGCCCATCGGAGACGATATGCTCGACGTCAACATGAAAAGATCGATGCTGAGCGCTTTATGCTCAACCGCGAAATAGTAGTCCGATACGGCTTTAATATAGTGACGTAACGTAATGAGGGCATGAAAGTATCCACTTCGCGTTAACTCCAGATAATGTGTTTTAGAATCATATTTTGGCAAAATAAAATGCTCAAAATCCGTATTCTCAAACATCGCGTCTGCACTTCGAATTTGTTTGCGTAGATAACCCGGTATCACAAGTTAGTGTTCGATTACTCTAATGCCAGCGCCATGAGCCGTCGCTGAAACCTCTAAACTGCCTCCAATAGGCATCGTGGCGATCGGCGTGGTATGTCCGAAATCTACATTCGCAATAATCGGGATGTCCTGCAGTTCTTTCTTCGTATCTATAATCTTTTGCAGAAGCTCTCTCTTCATCTTCGTATTCTTTTGGAACCGTCCGATCAAAACCCCTTTCACTCCGGAAAAATCGGGCTGGTGGATTAAAGACTGGAGCTGACGATCGAACAAAGGCGGATTTATTTCCGCATCTTCTTCAAGGATGAGTATCGCATCGTCCAGTCCCGGCCAGTACTCTGTTCCCTGCAGAACATTAAAACACCTTACATGGCCTCCGATGATACGCCCAAACGCGTTACCCGTTTTCAGGGTCCAGTACCCCTCATTTTTAATGAAATCTCTTTTCTCCTGATCCATATACCACGGATCATCACTCCACTCTTGTGAGGGCAACAAATCAAAAGGCGCATCATCCATGCAGGCCTTTACAAAGTGTTCCAACGAGTATTCAAATCCGTGCTTCATCGCCCAGCTTGAAAAATGAGGGCCAATATAAGTGATCATCCCTGTTTTCGCCGTTATGGCATTCGCGAGTGCCGTCACATCGGAGAACCCGCAAAGAATTTTTGGATTTTTAGCAAGAAGTTCGTAGTCGAGGTACTGCAACAGTTGGTTGGAATTATATCCGCCAATGACCGTGAGGATGGCATCAACTCCTTTGTCAGCAAAGGCTGTGTGTAGATCCTCTATTCTGGACTCGATAGATGACGAATTAAATTCGTCCATTTCATCGACATGTTTTCCGAAGGACAGTTTAAAACCGAACTGCTCAAGTCGCTGTATGGCTTCGTGCTTCGTTTCGTCGGACAAAAGCCCCAAGCTTCGTACGGGGGCCACGATCCTAATATGTGCACCTTTCTTGATCTTACTAGGCTTGAGGACATTCTTCATAGTGGCCATATCTATGATTTAGGGAGTAGTTCTAACGAGCTCTTCAGCTTCTTCTCATCATCGGTCAAGTTCTTTTTTCCTAACAGCTCATGCTCAAAACTTTTTACAAACTCGACAACAATCTCTGATACGCTTTCCGTCGATTCGGGGAACTCCCTCCGTTCGAAGTCTGCCACAATCCTGGATAGATCTTCAATGGTCAACCCTGATTTCCCCCGAAAATAGCTCATGGAACGCACGTACTGCTTCAAGATTCTATTTTTGTTTTGTTGTCCGAACGGACGGAGACCCTCGCGATATAAAACCGTACTTGTTATTATCGCGTCTTCAAATTTTCTCCTCATAGACTCATTCCCCGAAGGTAAACCGATCACAGGCGTACAGTCCTGAACATGATCCAGTCCGAATAGCTGTTTCAGGATTACACTTGAACCAAGCGCTACTTCTACGGCTAACTGCTTCTTGGCGTCTTCGAGAAGAATGATATTCCCTATGTCAGCGAACCCTTCTCCATTGGAATTTCGTAAAGCGATATTAAAGTTCCTTCCGCTCACTCCTTCCATCCCTATTTTATGCCTGTAGTATGCGGGCTTCATGCTATCAAATTCCAGGCGGTCCTTTTCGTAATGCCGTTCACAGGCTTCGATCAAGTCGGCGTCTGTTGAGCCAATGCGGATCAAAATATTTTCAGGAGAAATGAGGAGCCGCTTTTCGAGAAAATCAAACGTCTCCTTACAGACGTCGTTTAGTCTTTCGGGCGGAGTCAACGCCCCAATGCTGGAAAAGTACGATCCCCAATTGGGCGCATAAGCATCATCTAACAAGCCGTCCGCGTTTCGGGTCCGAATGCAATCCTGACGCATAAATAGTCCCGGCGCCGGTACCTCCCCTGCAGCGAGGTAGGGCTTGAAAACACTGATGTGAGAACCAATGAACCTCACGGTCGGATCTATCCCGGAGCTGATTTGCACGGCGGGCTCTTCTCGATACCCAAGTGACTGGTAGTGTTCTTTGAAATTCGTAATGAGCGATTCAACGTGTTCTTTTGCTTTCTCAGAAACAAACTTTTCTTTCCCATAGATGCTACTCTCTATGGCTGGTGCCGTCTTGCGCTCTTTCTGGTCGAAACCTGGTTTGAATGATTCGGACATATTACTCAACTTTACACACGACCAATAATAAGAACTTGTTTCTCCGAAAGATCCTTGAGATGAGTGCGCCCGCCGTTTTCAGTATGAACTTGGGGGTCTCCATGATTAGAGGATTGCCGAAATACTCAGTCTTTACATACAGAGCCTTTCTTTCAGACTCCTGAAGAGCTTCCCGAAAAAGACTCTCGAGCTTCGATGGGCTGTAAAACTTTTCCGTATCCAACTTATATCCCGGAATGAATTTGAGCCACTTC
>CAZPRL010000039.1:0-6540 GCA_964589385.1 uncultured Candidatus Saccharibacteria bacterium
AGGGCAGTTTTTGTTGCAATGTGGGCTGCAGTCCGGCGAGCAGGCTTACGATACTTGCGATATAGAGCAGGCCATTAAGTGCATCGGTATGAACAACACGGCTGTGCCCTAATATAAATGGATCAAGTGCAATAAGGAATCCGGTAAATATTCCCCATTGGAATCCAAGAAGCGCAATAAGGAAATAGGTGATTACAGCTATTAAGATACCAGTGACTACGGCGATGCCGGCTTGATCTGCTGCAAGCGACTCATAATGCGCTGTTAGGCCAACGATCCATGTTGTTGTGGTGCCGGGTTGGCCGGCCATAAGCGTTCGATCCCACTGCAGGGTTGCGATTCTTTCTATAAACGTTGATCCTCGGCTGCTCCAGAGATGCTCGTCAACAGTAATCATTGTGCCCACTTGCAACAGTCGCGGTAAAAAGATTGCAAATCCCAATCCTATTGTAACTATAATTTTAAGCAATAAAGACTGTTTCATACTATCTATAAACTAAATGTGAATTAATGGTATTATGGAATAACAGGAGCGCTATGTCTGTCAATCTAAAGTATATATCATTTCTTTTTTTTGTTTTATCTCTTTTCTTTATCCCCCATTGGCTTAAAGGAGAAGTATACGGAACATTTGACCTAAGCAGTATTACGATACCGCTTGAAGATATTTTTGCACGGTATCAAAAGCAGGGAATCGTGCCGGTATGGGTTCCTGAAATACAAGCAGGCTATCCTCTTGTTGCCAATGCCATACAAAGTTTCTTTTATTTGCCGCATGTAGTGCTTCGCCAAATCTTCTCAGGGGTTTGGGTCGCAAATCTATCTCTATTGCTGCATATGTGGCTTGCGGGCTTTGGGATGATGGTTCTATTGCAGTCCCTTGGCTTTCGCCGCTTTACTGCTGTAATTGGAGCGCTGGTGTTTGCAGGAGGAGGCTATTTCATCGGGCGCATTACGCTGCCCCATCTCTTTTTTCCTGTCGCATGGATCCCCTTGATTTTATGGAGCCAAGTACGCGCACTAGAACGGCCTAAACTCAAAAACAGTATTTTGTTTGCGGTATTGATAGCGCTGCAAATCTTTTCGGGCCACATACAAGTGTTTGTCTATACGATTATTATCATGCTGGTTGTTACGATAGTCTATCTGCTAAAAGGAAGAGTCTTTCCTCTTCAAGCACGCTGGCATATTCTTCTCGTCCCTCTTTTGGTAGGACTGCTTGCCGCAGTTCACTTGATGCCAACGGTTGAGTTGCTACCGCAGTCGAAGCGCACAGGAGCGCTTACCGGAGCGGAATTGCTTGATGTCAGCTATCCGCCATCGCAGCTGCTGACATTGGTTTGGCCGCGGATTTTTGGGTATCAAGATACGTATACCGGTGCAAAAAACGAACCGGAGCTCATGGAGTATTTCGGCTGGATAGGACTGCTCGCCGGAATGATCGGGTTATTTTCTCGCAACACGTGGCGCCATCCTATGGGCATATCTGCATTGGTGCTTGTTGTCCTTGGGTTTTTGCTGGCAGGAGGGAATTACTCTCCGTTTTTTCATTGGTTTATTGATCATGTTTCTTTTTGGGCCCAATTCGGCAATCCGGGGAGAGCTCTTATACTAGTTCATGTTGGGTGGATAGTGCTTGTTGCTTTTGGCGTGGAGCGTTTTCGTTTTCGGAAATGGCAAGCATATCTCCTGTTTGCTTTTGTGAGTGCGGAATTATTATTTTGGGGATACGGAGTTAATCGTGTTACGCCCCTTGCTGTATGGCAAAAATTTCCGGAAGCCTTGGCGCATGTTCCGGCTCGAATTGACGCGCCAAGAATCTTATCGAGCGGAAAGCTTCGGCCATATGTGGCAACGGATTTTAGCCCTACTGTCGGTCCATCTTTGGACGAGGGCCTCGTCTTTGAACAAACTGTTGTACCGCAGCAAAATGGCTGGCAGGGGGGCAGGGTAGGACTTGCGTGGGGCCGCAAGAAAGCCAAGGGCGAGGATATCTATTTGGATATACTAGATGAGTCGGGAGATAGCGTTCGCCAGCTTATCATTAATGGTACGCAGATTGTAGTCGGCGAAAGCGTTCTCTTTGAGTTTCCTCCTATAGAAAATTCAAGAGGACGTACTTTTACGATTCGCATCTGGACCAATCTTGCCAGAAATAGCGCGCCTCATGTAATTATTCTTACAAATAGAGGGGGCTTTGATTATAATCCTACGGGATTTCTTTCCATGTGTGCACAGACGCAATGCAAGCCTGTCACTTCTTCTGACTGGGATGCGAATGCAGATTTAGATATACAGCTTTTCTATAAACAGGCGCCCGTCATGTCATGGAGAGAATTCTTGCTTCCTCTTGCGGGAGAAAGTACCGGGCAGCAAATGGTGCGCGGACATTTAACGCTTCAAATCGGCCGTATGTATCGGTATATGCATGCGCTTGGCGAGCGAGGAAGCTTTGAGGATTCAAATTTGATTTCGCGGCGAGATTTACTGGATCGTTTGAGCGTTGGTACGCTTCTTGCTTCATATTCGGAGCATCGGGCCATAGAGGGAATGGATGGGCTTGCTCTGGTCAGTCAATTTCCCATTGAAAATCAGTATGCTCATGTGTATAGAAATAATCAGGCTTTTTCGCGCATACAGCTTATCTCTTCTGTGCGGAGGGTAAATAATGAGGAGCAAGCGTTGCAGTTAATTTCTTCAGGAGAACTGTCTTCTCAAGAGGTTGTTATTGAAGAATTTCCTGAAGCGGAAATTCTCGCGTCAGATACAAGCGCAACAGTCAACGTACAGCGTGATGATTCTCGAATAGTTGAAATAGATGTCCGCACGTCGCAAAAGCAATTGCTGGTATTGCGGGATGCCATGTATAGCGGATGGCATGCGTTTATCAATGGCAGTGAAGTGCCTATATACCCCGTAGATAGCGTATTTAGGGGCGTAGTTGTGCCGTCCGGGAACCATACGATACGTTTTCAGTATATTCCCAAGGTATATAACTACGCGGCTTCCGTGAGCCTTGTTTCCTGGGTTATGGCAATAGGCTTTTTAGCGTTGCAAGGCAGTAGTTTTTATCAAAAGAGTATAAAGTAATTATAGTAATGTAGTATTTTTTATTAATATCATTTTATGCGGATGTATTGGCTTTTATCGGTGATATCAATTGCGCTTCTTGCAAGCGTGCTCTTTGCGTTATGTACATGGCTTCATACGTCCCTTGAGTTTACATCTATTGTTATTACGTCATCAGGCAAAACACTTCATTTTTTCGATACTCAAGCGGTAACACAAAAGATTATGATGGAGCAAGCAGCAAATATAGCTCGGATTGAAATTCCTTGGCATCCGCCGACTATAGATACTCCGGTGATGGTTGAGATGCGCAGAAACGGAAAACTTCTTTCTCGCTGGCGTATTCGGACTATAGGAGATGGATCTCGTGAAGTATTGTCATTATCATTTCCGGTGCCTCAATATATTGACGGCAGCTTAGATATTTCTTTCCATGCGCCGGAGATTGATCGCAAGCAGCTTGAGAATGTTCCGAAATTATTTCTTGAACCGTTTGACGGGTCATTTTCCTCGGGAAACTATCGTATCGGCGATGATGAAAAAGAAGGAGATATTCAGATGCGTTTTATAGGCGAGCGCGAGCGGATTGAGATAGTAAAACAAGATTTTATGGATAATCCTTGGCAAGGATCCAGCAGGCTACTTAGTCTTTTGGGGGTTATCTGTTTGGTTATGGCGTTTCCCTATTTGCTTTATAGAAGCGTGAAAGTATAGCTGATTTGCGATTGCCAGGCCTATGGCGCATGTGGTTATGAGCGTAATGAGCTTGGTTCTTTCATCTCCTCGTATATCGAAAAAAGAAAGAATCAAGAGCAAAAAACAGAATATCAGCCATGGATAAGATGTTTTCCATGGGAAAAAAGCTATCAGCGCTATGGCAATACTCGCAATAAAAAAACTCATAAGCATGGATGACGGCAAAGGAAAAAGAGAGAGCATTGCCGCGCTAAGCAGCAGCCAAGACGCAATAATTTGTAATGATTGTATCTTCATCTTCGTATTTCAAAAATAGCGACTTCGTCTTTTTCGTATACCGGGATAAAAACCTGCGGGCTCGCTCCGAAGTTTTCCGGCACGGGTTCTCTCCGCAAGAAAATAGCTATATGGGTGTATGGAATAGAGGATAGGTATGCCGTAAGCCCATCCCCATGAAGGGATAGGAGTTGATTTGATGGATTTATTTCTACATATCGTCGTTTGCTATAGAGCGGTATCCATTCGCTCGTGCGATCTTTATTAGTAGACGTGATAAATGAGTCTTCCGGTAATTCCTGCATCCATGTCATTGCTGCAATATCGTTATGCTTAATATCTTTTTCATGCCTTGCATATGCCATGGCATTTTTTTGCCAGGAGAATGACACTATGCAGATAAGCAGGGCTGTAATAAATATTCCCCGAGCAATTGCCGACTGAAATGTGAGCCGTACTATATGCAATAGTCCGATGCTTATTCCAACTATGGTCACAATGATGAGTGTTGACCTGAAACGGTATGTCCATATATCTACTCCGAATTGTTCGTTTATGGCCAATGCAAGGGTAAGCAGCCCTAAAGTATTAAAGAGTCCAAGTGCCATAGGGCGCATTTTTGCAGCAGATTGCAAAATAATCCATCCTGGAATGCCCAGTAAAAGCCATGGCGCAATTTCGCTCATAAGTAATTTCTGAAACTCAATATTCGGACCGTCCCAGAAAAGGCGAAGCGGTCCGCGAATAATGTATGCATATGCGAGATAGCCACCGATGATGAGCAAAACGCCTGTTATAATCTGTAATAATCTTCTTTCTTGTATATCGAAATGCTTCCAGTTTAACCAATAGGATGGAAGAACAATGAGCAATGTTAATATAATCAGGACCGCAGTTATTGGATGCGATGCGGTTGCAATAAGAAGTAGGATGATGCTCGGAATAACCGATCGTGCTGCAAACCGCTCTAAGAATAGAAGCAAAAAAGCCAGACTCCATAATTGGGGCAATGTTCCACTCGCAATATGGTTATTAAAAACCATGGTAAGCGGCGCCCATATGCTCATTGCAATTGTGGCTGCTTGCCAGCTATGGATGCGATATACAAAAAGGCCGAGAGCCATGCCCACCGCAATATGTCCAGTTGCCATCCACCAGGTGAATCGATCTGCCCAAGGAATGGGTAATACTCTTGTGATGTTGAGCAAAAGTATTGAAACTGGATAAGGGCTGTGCATGAGAATGGCAACCCCGCTTGAATCGCCCGGGTATTCTTTTGTAAGCTTTAGTGCGTCTCTGATATGCGCCGGAGCATCGGGGCCGATAGGGAATGTTACCGAAAGGGGGTATTGCAGCGCCATGACTATAAGGAGAAGCACCGCAGCACCTATTCCTATATATGGTACGATTCGAAAGGATTTCATTAGTATATTGTATATCATAAGGTATGTTCACAAAATAAAACGACCCGACTGGAATACCAGTCGGGTCTTATAAAGTGCTCGCTTGGTGGTCTGAAAGCCAATGGTATAGATCATTGCTTTTTATGTCTATATAGGGTATATAGAACTGTGGCCCTTTTAACAATTTGAGTTTTCTTTAGCAGAGGAGTTCCTAGTATGAATCCCGAACTGACAAGGCTCCTTAGGGAGCATTTCCAAGTGCAAGGTGATTTTTCTCCTGAAGAGGCAACAATTGCCACGGAGTGCCTCCGGGCAACTGCGCTCAATGTGGGTGTGGAGACAACGCATCCGATTGAGGATGCAAAATGCTTTCTCGCGTTCTCGTTTGGGGGCAGGCATGATCAGTTGTTGAATGTTTCGTTGCCCGGACCCCAAAACCAACAGATCGCACGAGCTATTACTCGTCTCTATCGGGAGCGAAAGAACCAGATCTACGTGTGCGTCCAATGGGAAATTGTTGCCGGGAGTGATTTGGCGGCGAACATTTTGCCTGAACATCTTCACATCCTCCGGCCTCCCGTTGATCCGATGAACGCAAAGCATGGCCACTATCCCACTCAGAGGTTATGGGCAGACATGCAGAAGATTCTTTCCAGCAAGGGTATTGATATCACTCAAGTCCCTGTCGGTCTCTTTGCACATCGACATCACCTTCCTCGCGTTGCAGAGTATGCACGGAGCATTGGGGTGAATAAAATTGCGTCGCCGATAGATTTGATGCCCAAGGATTTCGACCCCCTGTGTGCGTACTCATGGACGCGTGACTTTCGCGGATTCTATTTGAGCAATGCGGTTTCTGCCATGGCGAAATGGCGAAACGAAATGTATTGCACAAATCCACCATTTTTTCCTCAGTAGCAGTATTCTGCATATCCCCAAATGAGACTTGTTCTCATTTGGGGTTTTCTATATCTTTAAATGCATATGAATACACTTCGCAATGTTTTGGTTACCGGCGGTGCCGGATATGTTGGATCCGTGCTTGTGCCAAAGATGCTTGCTAAAGGATATACGGTAACAGTTCTTGATTGGTTCT
>CAZPRL010000040.1:0-6434 GCA_964589385.1 uncultured Candidatus Saccharibacteria bacterium
GTAAGCGCAAATATGCTTGCTCGGCTATAGAGTGTGCGCAGATCGTCATCAGAGACTACGCCTAAAAACTTCGCATCAACGCCGAGTTTCTTTGTCAATTTTTCTAAGCGCTTTCTCTCCACCCCGTCGCCGGCTATGACAAGCAAAGACCGAGATGTTATCATCGCAAATGCCCGAATCAAGTCGTCCACCCCTTTGCGCGCAACCAGGCGAGCTACCGTTAAAACATATGGCGCATCAATTCCAAGACGAGCAAGCGCCTCTTCCGGATTTGCAGGAGTAACGGAAGAACTGGCGTCTATACCTGGGTAGAGCGCTTTCATTTTGCTTTCCTCCACGCCAAGTTCGCGCAATTCTTGCTTGGTTTGTTCATTTATATACAATACGGCTTTCGCATCTTGCAGTACGGATATAAGCTGCTTGCGGATTCTTTCCCGAGATTTCCATGTAGAAATTTCCATGCCATACGTACAAATAACATATGGTATTCCATATTTTTTATATAAAAGCCGAGCGACTCTGCCTTCCATAAGAGCCTTTCCGCAAATAATAACGTCAGGTTTTTCGTGCTGTACTTTCCGTGAGAGAAAAAGATATAACGGCAGCCAAGCGGGCCAAAGCGGCTTCCAGGAAAATCTCTTTCGGATAACATAGGGTTCGTCGTCGCTTCCTTCAACTGTCTCTAAAGGGCTAAAAACGGTAATTTCGTGTCCTTGCATGTGCGATGCAATTCCAAAAAGATACCGCTCAATCCCCCCCACTCTGGGAGCCCAATTTTCTGCAATCAGCCAAATCTTCATATAAGCATCATACAGGGAAATTCCCCGTATATGCTATACCGCAATCAATACGCCTTTACGATCTTTACTCCCTGATAGTAATAATTGAGCAGCTGCTGGAATGTCCAGCCCTTTGCCTTTGCAAAACCATATGCTCCCTGTGCCGCAAAGCCTACGCAATGGCCGCGGCATGTGGAAGATACATGGTATGGATCTTGGACTGATTTCTGCAAATGAGGGAATCTACTTGTATTCCATGCTTCTTTTGCAGAGCGTGTGCGGCCGTCAGAGTCGGAGAAATACACTGTTGAAACAAGACTATCAGCTTCGCTGTCCGTCACCACAATGCCTCTTGTTTTTGCAAAAATGCTCGACATTCTTGGAGTGATGATTTCATATTCATATCCGCGGTATATCTGATCATTCGGCGTATTAGTGATATCAAAATCTTTCGAAACGGAACGGCCTCCCGTGACAATCTTGTGGTACAGCACATAGGTTCGCGCCGCAATTCCGAGCGCCTTTACGTATTCTTCGGGACCTTCTCCTGATGTTTCTCCAAGTCCTTTCAAGTAATCTTCTACGCGCAATTCGTTAATCGCCCAGAGCTCATTGCATCCGTCGCACTTTCGAATCTCAATAATGCCGCGAAAGCGATTATAGTTTTTCCCGGGGTACGTAACCGATGGATCCTTGTAGCTCACAATTTCCATAATTCCTCCGTTCAAGGGAACGAGCCGGATTTTGTTTGCCGTGTCGAAGGATGTGCCCGATCCGCGTACGTGGTATTTTCCTCCGGAAAAACTCACCGCGACGTTTTTTTCTGCCGGAATTGTAGCAAGTATCTTTGATGCCCCTTCTCGAATTTGAAAGCTTTTATTTGCCGTAACGCTCATTGCACTGCCGTCTGAATTCGTAATTCCGATTCGCACCGTTGCTCCGGCAACGTGTCCGCCGACTCCCGCAAGCGTTTTTCGCCCGACTCCGGAAGGAGTCGCGCTTGCTGAATTTGCAATCCCGCAAATATTTGGGGAACCTATCCGGACATTCTTCGCCTTATGGAACCTCATGGAAGCGATCAGCTGCGCCTGCGTCGAAATTTCTCGGCAAGAAATTCTCTTTCTCCACCACGCTTTTTCCGCATTGGTTGGATCGTTTCCGAATATATCTATAAAAAGCGGCAGAGTATCTATAATCAGCTGTTGATTTATAGGCTTTTTTGCGGAAGATGCGGGCGATGAAGACGTTCCTGTTTTTCCGCAAATATTCGGCGATCCCATGCGCTTATTATTGAGTTTATGGTAACTCATGGTGGAGATAAGCTTTGTTTCTGATGCTATTTCACCGCATGCCACCCTCGCCCTCCACCACGCTTTTTCGGCGTTACTCGGATCATTGCCGTATATGCGCGCAAACATAGGCAATACATTTATATAGAGCGCGTCGCTTGTGGAAGCAGCCTGTACGCCCGGGGTGTATATGCATACTCCAATAAAAAGCGCGCAAAAAACAAAAGAGCTTTGAAGAAGTCGCAATTTCATAGGAGTTTATAGTATACCAAACTTTTTTATAAGGAACTTGACAGAGTAGTATAGCAATAGTATAATGCGATATTAAGTATTTGCCTATTACCTGATACAATTATTTTTATGCATAAGAAGCTTGTCATAATTATTCCGGCGCTCAATGAAGAAAAAACTATCGGATCGGTAATCTCCTCAATTCCTAAGAATATCGATGGAATTACGGCTATTTCTGTTCTTCTGGTTGATGATGGTTCAAGTGATACAACCGCGAGTATTGCAAAAGAGATGGGAGCGCTTGTTGCGTCTCACCCCAACACCATGGGAGTAGGTGCCGCATTCCATACCGGACTTCGTACGGCCCTTGAGCTTGGCGCGGACTACATCGTCAATATTGATGCCGACGGCCAGTTTGATCCGCAAGATATTCCAAAACTGCTTGAGCCAATCCAGCATGGAAAAGCGGATTTTGTTACCACGAGCAGATTTTTGAAAAAAGAATACATGCCTGATATGCCGGCAATAAAAGTATGGGGCAATAAATGGATGGTGCGCATTGTGAACATTATTACCTCGAAGAACTTTACTGATGTGAGCTGCGGATTTCGCGCGTATTCCAGAGAAGCCGCACTTCGCTTAACGCTGTTTGGAAGATTCACCTATACCCAAGAATCTCTTATCGACCTTGCGTTTAAGGGTTTGGCAATACAAGAAATTCCTCTTCGGGTGCGAGGAGAGCGGGAATTCGGAAATTCGCGCGTAGCGTCCAATCTATGGAGGTACGCAATCAAGTCAGCAACGATTATTTTTCATGCCGCGCGCGACTATAAGCCGTTTTATTTTATTGGACTGCCCGGGCTCATTGTCTTGGCTTTCGGAATCGCAACCGGAATATTCCTTATCTGGCATTTTATTGAAGCCGGACAGACATCTCCCTATCGCTCATTGGTAACGGTTTCCGGAGTATCTATTATCATTGGTTTTCTCTTGCTTTTTATTTCGTTGATTGCCGACATGATCCATCGAAGCCGCATGGGCGTTGAAGAGTTGCTCTATCTTACGCGCAAGCAGGTTTACCGGATTATTGAAAAGTAACCGATGAAAATCCTTTTTATTTCCCGCGCATATGGAAAAAGCGCTGGCGGAATGGAAGCATTAAGCAAAGGATTGGTATCTTCATTTCCAGACGCCCAAGTCATCGCCTACGAAACAAAGTCTGGTGAAAGCATTGTTGTTTCCCGCTTAAAATCTATTCTTTTTGCTTGTTCTATAGTACCAAGAGCTCTTTTTGCCGCTCGCGAAGCGGACGTAGTTCATATCGGAGATCCCGTGCTGTCGTTGATCGGATGGCTGATTATGAAAATTCATAAGATTCCTGTCGCTGTCACCGTGCACGGATTGGATGTGTCGTACAAAAATCCGCTTTATCAGATATATCTTTCGTTTTTTTTCCAGTCATTTCCTTTATACATAGCAATTAGTGATTACGCGGCATCTCTTCTTGCAAGACGAGAGCTTCACGGGAAAGTCGCAGTCATTCCTCCGGGAGTTGATGATGACATGTATGACACTGCAAAGACGCGCAATGATCTGGGCAAGATTCTCTATCGAAATATCGATCAAAAGCAAATTTTCCTTACAACGGGAAGGCTCGTGCCCCGCAAAGGGCATGTGTGGTTTATTGAGCATGTGCTTCCAAAACTTCCCCGAAGCGTTCTCTATGTTATTGCCGGAGATGGAAGAGCGCGTTCGGAAATCGTAGCAAGCACAGCAGCGTTCAATCTCCAAGATCGCGTTATTATGCTTGGAAGAGTATCGGAAGAAGTAAAAAAGACGCTGATCAATACATGCGATGCGTTTATTCAGCCGAATATTCCTATAAAAAATGATGCGGAAGGATTTGGGATCGCTCCGGTAGAAGCCGCTCTTTGCACAAAAGCCGTGTTTGCGTCGAATATCGACGGCATCCCGTCAGCAATTCACCAAAGAAAAAATGGCATCCTCCTGCCTCCGAAAGAAACCACTGCATGGATCAATGCGCTTACGATGTTTGTCCAAAATCCAAAAGCATTTCAGCCAAGCGGCAGAGATGCCAGGCTATATACGCTGGGAGTATTTGCCTGGGAAAAAGTTTCAGAACAATACAAGAAAGCGTTTAACGATGTGTCGCTTTAGCTGCGCGTAACTTTATAGAGGACATCGGTTCCGTTATCAGAAGCTTTCTTGAGCCCCGTTACATCCCACATCTCCACAGCATTTTTTGGGATAATAATATATTGCGCTGATTGCAAGATAGTTTGTTGGGCTGATGCATCTCCTGCGTATGCTTTTTGGATTTGATTGGAAATATCGTCATCTGCGGAAAGCCAGTAGCCTTCGGTTCGCAGCATTGCGCGGCCGGTAAAAAGAGGCACTGCATATGGCTCGTATCCATTGGTAATAATGATATCTTCCGGGTTCGTATGCTCGTCGATCCACCATAGAAGAATTCGGTCATTTTGCGTGATTATCCGCGGCTCTTCAACAAGCAAGCTGCGATATGTACTCCCTGCGCTTATCCCGACAGGCAAAAGCAAGACAAGTGCTGAAGAGATTGCAATCAAATATCCGCCAATGCGTTCGCTGGCCGGCCGGCTTGTTAAAAACAGTTCTCGATAGATCCAATACTTTATTTGAATAACAAAGGGCAAAAGCAGCGCAAAGCCGATTAAAAAGCTATGGTACAAAAAACGGGAAGCGTTTTCCGTAACAATATTGCGGTCGCTTAAGAAAAATACGAGGAATCCAAGCGTTGCAACGATGCTTGCGGAAAACGAGAGAAATTGTTTTCTTGAGAGGCTGATAAAAGCGGCTCCCAATACAAAGAGTGCCGTCATGCCGGCTCGTATCATGTCGGAAGCGGCGGAGACGGAAAAGTGAGGACTGCGAAGCGTTTCTCTTCCGGCACTCGCTTGAGCCATAAGGAAGAGGAGGAAAAATGCCAGCGCGAGGAATATCGTGCGTTCCCGAACGGGCCGCTTTTTATCAAAGATGCGCAGTACGCACAGTGCTCCGGCGCATGCAATCGCCACTGTCCCCGTTACCGTATTGGAAAACAAAAGAAGCGCCGCAAAAATAAATCCTGCAGAAACCAAAAGCACCTGGTTCTTTCCAGGCAAAAGAGAACCCTGCGCCAAAAGTGCAACGAGCGCCAAGAACATCCCCATCAAGAAAAAGTGCGATTGCGGATAGACGAACGTATCGATACTCAACGCGATTGCAAATAGCGCAATGAGTGTTTGGAGCGCATATACGCTAGTTCGAGAAGATATTCCGAACCATTTTTCCGCCGGGTTTTTCGGCTCTCCCCATACGATATCCCAAAGTAAAAAGAACATGGGAATAGTAATAATAATCTGGGTATACACCATCAGGCTTAAAAAGCGAAGCCAGTCTTTTCCGATACCCATCATTGTGAAAAAATCGGCAATTGCTCCATGCAGCAGCGTCGGGTATTCCAAGTATCCATTTCCGGAAAATGGATTTTGTGCTACCAGGCTTGCCGTGTCAAAAGATTTTTGTATAAGAGAAACAAATGTCGCCACATCTCCGTTATAAAACCCATGCAAAACAAAATCCTCTCCCGCATACCCGTTCGCCTGCAAGATTGGGTACGCAAAACCTGCAACAAAAAGAAGTGCGATTGCGACGAATCCGTCTCGAAGTCCGCTTCCGGGAACTGCATAGGGCGACTTCCATTTCTTATACATCGACAGCCAGAGCGTCGCATACGCAATGCCCGCAAGGAGAAAAAATAAAGAATCCTCAAAAGAAGCAAGCAGCGTGCGATGAACATAAGAAGCGAGGAGAAGCTGGGCTTCAAGTAGAATTCCTGCAAAGGCAACATATGTCAGCATCCGCTTGTGATGGAACACAATGCCGCTTCCCAAAAGTGCAGATGCAATAAATAATGCGAGCATATACTATGTATGATTATACTACACGAGCATATGAAACTGTCACTTATTATCCCGGCATATAACGAGGAGAGCAGAATCGGTCCTTTTCTGGATTCCATTGCAGAGTATTTCAAGCTGCATGCCGAATATGACGCTGAAGTAATCGTGGTGGATGACGGCAGCCGCGATAATAC